>JBILRJ010000356.1:0-3018 GCA_044372695.1 Spirosomataceae bacterium | reverse complement strand
CATTAATCCAATAAATTGACTTCTTTTCATGTTAATTCAATTAAAGCAATCTTAAAAATTTAATTTATGAAATTGTCTCTTAATAACCTTCATTTTGCTTCATGTTCGGATTAATTTGTATTTCCGAAGTGGGAATAGGCCATAAATATTGTCGATTATTCCAAGAAGTTTCCACCAAATTTCTGATAAGTCCTGTTTTTGCCATTTCTCGAAAATCCGGTATTCCATCTTCATCAACGGTAGGTACCCCAGCAAAAAACCAAAGATTTTTTTCCACAACTTTCGATCTCAAATCGGCTGGATCTAACATGCCGTAAATCGGACGAGTCAATACTTTTTCAGCCAAACGCCAGCGAATAATGTCCATGTATCTCAATCCTTCCGATGCAAGTTCCATACGTCTTTCCATGCGGAGTTGTCTTCTAAGTTCTGACTGATTATTTCCCGTAATAGCCGGATAGGTAGATGAAGATACATTTACGCCGTAGGCTCTTGCTCTAACAGCATTCATCGCTTCTAAAACAGAATTGTCAATTTCATTCAGTTCAATTTTTGCCTCAGCATACATCAAAAGTAGGTCCGCGTAGCGAATAACAATTTGCTCTGGTTCTACCAAGCGGCCGTTCAATAACCACGTATCATCAATTCCTTTTTTCCAAACCAAGCCATTAAAGGACGCGAATTGCGCATTTGCACGGTTGTCATTATTGGTTACCCGTGTGTTTGTGCTCAAACGGACAACTTGCAAGGCCGTCGGGTTGGGGTCGTAAATAAAACCTAAATGCGGTTGTCCAAATTCCACAATTGAAGCAGTACATCTTGGGTCTCTATTTTTAAAGGGATTACGTGGATCATACAGAGGCGATTTGTCGATGGTTTTGCCATCTGTGCACAAGTAAGCGCAGAACAAATCCCAGGTTGGATTGGCAGCAGCAAAACCTCCCGAATTTCTGGTTATTTTATCAGAGGTTGGACCCAGCGTGATCTTTAATTCCAAAGAACGAGGAATGGAGAAAATGACTTCTTTCGAATTTTTTGTGCTCTGTAAGAACAGATTGGCATAATTAGGATGCAAGGAATATTGATTCAAATCCATGCAGGCTTTAGATGCCTCCGCCGCAATTTTAAAATCTTTTTCATATAACGCATGGCGGGCTTTCAAAGCAAGTGCTACACCCTTTGTTACTCTCTTCACTGCTGAAGCAGCATAAGAAGTCGGCAAAAATTTAATGGCAAAATCAAAATCTTCATAAATTTTGGCATTCGCTGTTTTGCGATTTGTTCTTCCCATGGAGTATGCTTCCTCAATGCTGATGACTTCATCGCTGTAAACTACATCACCGAAGTGATTAACCAATTTGGCGTATTGTGCAGCACGATGAAAACGAGCTTCAGCTAAATAAACATCCAATTTTGCCTGTGGTACTTTACTTTTGGTTTCCGAACTGTTCAAGGCTACAATCGCACGATTTGCCCGAGCAATAGCCTTATACGAATTTCTCCATAAAGTAGTAGAGAATCCCCACTGACTTGTTACGGTTCCCGCCTTCACATCGGAAAGAGCTTGACGGTAAAAACCATCATCTGACAAAAAGCTGTTATTAACTCCGTCTTCGTCCCATTGCCACCAATCAATGCGATAAAGATCATTGAGTGCTAATTGGATTTCAACCTCATTGGAATACCATTTATCGGCAGAAGGTTCTGCCAAAGGAAATAAATCAAGGGAATTTTGGCAAGAGGACAAAACCAATAAGCCCATTAAAATGCCGTATATTTTCGATTTCATTTGATGTAAAATTTAAGAATTAAAAACTAATATTAAAACCACCCATGATGGTTGAGACAGTCCCAATTCCTTCAGGATCCCAGCCTTTGGGGTAATTATTGATGCTCAAAATATCCGTGGCATTTACATAAAACCGAATATTATTGGACATGATTTTAGAAGAAATCTTTGCCGGAATCGTATATCCCAAAGTGATGTTTTTCAAACGGAAATACCCTCCGTTAAATAACCAAAAATCCGAAAGCGCTCGGTTTAACCCCTTATTGGTTTCAGTAAACCTTGGATATTTCGCCCTCGCATTTTGTTCTGCGCTATTGTTTACGCTCCAAGTGTTTCCACCATCCAAGTAAACAGGAAAAACTCCCCAGTTTTCAGCGTTATAATCAGTAAATGTAAGATTAGAAACAGCTTGGTATCCAATTCCTTGAAAGGTAATTCCTAAATCAAATCCTTGATAATCTAGTTTGATGTTGCCTCCATACATCCATTGTGGCTGTGATCCACCCAACAATACACGGTCGTACTCAGGTGAAATTTTACCATCTGGAATACCTGCAGGCCCACTAAGGTCAGTATATTTCATATCACCTACCTTAACGTTATTGCTTAATTTAGCAGAATTATTAACCTCTTCTTGTGTTTGGTAAATCCCTTCAGCCCGGTAACCATACCACTCATCAAATTCACTTCCCTCTTTTCTGATACGATCACCAATGAACTCTGTTCCTCCCAGATTACCCATAGACGATTTGAATTGAGAAAGATTTGCTGAAACCGAATACCTTAATTTTCCAATGTTATCAGACCAACCTAAGTCAATGTCCAAACCTTTGGTTGTCATAACTCCAGTATTTTGACTAGGATTATCAAAACCCACAAAAATCGGAATCTGTAAAGCCAAAAGCATATCTCTCGTTTCTTTGTAATAAGCATCAACGGTTAATCTCAATCGATTTTTCAAGAAATATGCATCAAATCCCACATCGGTAGATACGGTTTTTTCCCAAGAAATGTCTTTTATGGCATATTGAATCTGGGCAGCGGTTTGCTGAGCAGTAACCAAATTGTTTTGATAGAATAATGCATTACCAAAATTCATGATCCCTATGGAAGGATAGTTACCAATTCGTTCATTCCCCAAAGAACCCCATGAAGCCCTAAATTTCAGGAAAGAAACAGCTTCTTGAGATTTCATGAAAGATTCCTCCGTAACCACCCAGCCTGCTGAA
>JBILRJ010000067.1:0-11565 GCA_044372695.1 Spirosomataceae bacterium | reverse complement strand
GAAGGCCAAGATAAATTGGCTAAATTGTTCGTAGGCATGCTGATGCCAACTTGCAAATTTTCCGTTATGTAAGAAGAACCTAAACCCCAACTAGTACCCATAACGGCACTTCCCAGCCCTGACCTGATTGGGAATTGATTCAAACCTAAATTACCACCCAATCGAATGTATTTACCACGACCCAAAGAAAAACTTTTTGACAATATTCCTACTAAACCTAAGTTAGAAGCAATTCCACCACTTGCTAAACCAAAAGATTGGTCCGAATTAAACGCTAAAAAACCAATCCCAAAAGATTCCTTCTGAATTGGCATATCAAAACTAAAATATTGCTGCGAGGAGGTTATGAATCCAGTATTCTGGAATAAGGGCTTTTTGCGATAAATACCTGTAATTGAGGCCACCCCTTTGGCCCCAGCATCAGCAGGATTTATGGAAAGTGGCATAAATGGATAAACCATTCTTAGCGATTCTTGTTGACCCTTAGAGGCTGAAAAACAGCAAACCAATAATAAACAAAGTAAAAACTTATTCATAAGATTAATGGACAATGTGCAAATAAACGAATAAAAGAGATTTGTCGTATCCGAAATGACTATTTTGCGAAAAATAAAAACTCAACTGACAATATGACACAGTTTAGTTGTATGGGTTTAAATTTGATAATTGAAAAGAAAATTGTCCATTTTAATTCCAAATATTATGAAAGAAACAGGTAACATCTCCATTCATACTGAGAATATTTTTCCAATCATTAAAAAGTTTCTCTATTCAGACCACGAGATTTTCCTTCGTGAGTTAGTTTCCAACGCAGTGGATGCCACACAAAAAATCAAGCGACTTGGTTCAATAGGTGAATTCAATGGTGAATTAGGAGAACTAAAAGTTCAAGTTAATTTTGATAAAGAGGCCAAAACCATTACCATTTCAGACAATGGAATTGGTATGACTGCCGAAGAAATTAAAAAATACATCAATCAAATTGCCTTTTCTGGTGCTACAGAATTTGTAGAAAAATACAAAGATAAAGGGGATGATAAAGGCATCATTGGACATTTCGGCTTGGGTTTTTATTCGGCCTTCATGGTAGCCAAAGAAGTAGAAATTATCTCAAAATCCTATCAAGAAAATTCTGAACCTGCGCGCTGGATTTGTGATGGTTCCACTGAATACACGATTACAGCTGCAGAAAAGACCGAAAGAGGTACTGATATCATTTTGCACATTGCAGAAGATTCAGAAGAGTTTTTAGAAGAACATAGATTGAAGTCAATCCTAGAAAAATACGGAAAATTCTTACCTATTGCCATTGAATTCCAAGAAAAAATCATCAATAATCCAAACCCCATTTGGACTAAATCACCTTCTGAATTAACGGATGAGGACTATTTGAAATTTTATGATGAGTTATATCCATTCCAGGAAAAGCCTCTCTTTTGGATTCACTTGAACGTAGATTATCCATTCAATTTGACGGGTATTTTGTATTTTCCTAAAGTGAAAAATGAGTTGCAATTACAAAGGGAAAAAATTCAATTGTACAGTAGACAAGTGTTCATCACTGATGAAGTGAAGGACATTGTTCCAGAATTCTTGATGTTATTACATGGGGTGATTGACTCACCAGATATTCCATTAAATGTTTCTAGAAGTTTCTTGCAAGCAGATTCTAATGTAAAAAAGATCAATTCTTACATTACCAAAAAAGTAGCAGATAAGCTTCAAGAATTATTCAAAACAGATCGAAGTGCCTTTGAAGAAAAGTTTGAAAACATTGGCATGTTCATTAAATACGGGATGATTTCAGATGAAAAATTCTTAGAAAAAGCCAAAGATTTTTGTCTTTTGGAAGATACTGAGGGTAAATATTTCACACTGAATGAATATGATGAATTTGTTCAAGCCGCGCAAACAGACAAAGATGCCAATAAAATTTATTTATACACGAGTGATCTAAAACAACAAGATTCCTTTATTCAATCCGCCAAAACAAAAGGTTACTCAGTACTTAAACTTGATTCTTTGATAGATAGCCATTTCATCAATACCATGGAATCAAAAATTGAGAAAACTCAATGGAAACGAGTTGATGCAGATTCGATTGACAAGTTAATTGATTCAGGCATTCAGCTAGAAGCCATTTTAACAGAGGAGCAAAAGACAACTGTCAAAAATATTTTTGATGAGACATTAAACGATAAACAAAAAATTGTGAGTGTGGAAGCCATGTCTCCTGATGAACTGCCGGTTTTGGTCACACAGAATGAGTTCATGAGAAGAATGAGTGATATGTCTAAAAATGGTGGTGGCGGAATGGGAATGTTTGGTGCTATGCCAAGCTCTTACCAAGTTAGCATCAATGCCAATCACCCAATCATTAGCAAGTTGATTGAATTGCCTACTGAACAAGAGAAAAAAGATTTGGCAAAGCAATTATCCGATTTGGCATTATTGTCTCAAAATCTTTTAACTGGAGCTGATTTGACAGCATTTATTAAAAGAACAGTCAGTAATTTTTAGATAAGGTTTAATCAGGGATTTGAATAAATCCCTGATTAATTTTTTCTCACAATTAATTTTTTACTTACCTGAGACCTACCTTCTATCACAAGTTGATAGATGAACATCCCGCTACTCAGATCTTTTAATGACAAACGCATATTTTTTTGATCAGGATCTAGCACCCACTCTTTCACTTCCTGTCCCAAAATATTAAAGAATACAATTTTAACCTCTAAGCTTGGTACATCTATTTGATAATCCACATCGACATAATCCAAGGCCGGATTTGGGTACAAATTACTAACTTCTATTCGTTCACTTTTAAAGAGGTGACGATCTGAATTTTCAGACTCTTGAAATTTCTTATCCAATGCGTTTTCGGAAGATTTGGGAAAAGAATTCAATTCATAGCTTGATTTCAAAAATTGACTGATGTAATTGTTAAATTTCATGTCCAAATTGGTCTCCAATTTTTCGTTCACTTTAAAATTACGTTTTGCCAACAGAATAGGCAATTTGGGTAAATAGGCGGATTGAGTTTTCTTTAAACTTAGACGAGATTTATTTTTTTCATTTTGAGCAAAGGCCTTGAATCCGTCGATTAAGAGGGAATTCAAAAAACCTACAAGAAAAAGAAAAAGTAAAATCTGTTTCATAAAACGAATAATGAAACAAATTTACATGGTATTATGGAAGCACAAAATGATAATAGTGCAAAAGGGCCAAAAAGAAAGACAAATGGCTGAATATTAAGTTTTTTTAACTTTTTGACGAACCTCTTTTTCTTTTTTGGGTTCCATTTTTTCATTTTTCACCTCCGCTTTCCTTGTCACTTCAACGAACTTCACTTTCTCTTGAATCATCGATAAGGTGATTTTTTCGCGAATTCTCCATACAAATCCATCCAAAACCTGTAAATCTTCTGTCCATTGGGTAGGAGGAGCAAATTTCGCTTCTGGTTTTGTGATAAAGGTGATTTTCTTGACTTGATTGTCTTCAAAAAACATGTTCATTCGACTACACTCTACGCGATTCAGGCCTGTGGTGTTTTTTTTGTCATCTACCACGTAATAAATACTTTCACCATTCCCTTCCACATTGACTCGTTTGATCTGAGAATTTTCTTGAAAATTGACCCAAATTTTGCGGCCTTTTATTTGATTAAAATGCTCAGCTGAATCTTTTGAAATGACAAATGAATGACCTCTCAACCTCATTTCCCTCAACTTTTGATTGACCAAAAACAAGGAAATCGAATCAGCTTGTGACTGGGAGTCATTCGTCCAAATGATGGGCTTTTGATAAAAATGAATCACAGAATCTCTGACATCATATCCCAAAGAATCGCATTTACCTGACAAATCCGATTTGAAAATTTTTACATTTTTATAGGCAAACAACTGTCGGATGGAATCTTTTTTTGAATTCAAGGAGACGAGGGTATCAGCCGTTAAGTACAAGGTGTCTTTCTCCATGACATTTCTCATCAAGGCATGACCAAAAACTCGGGCAATTCCTGTTTTTCCAGCATAACGACCAAAATCGCCAGTCAATATAGCTTGATCTTTACGACTTAAAAATTCCACTTTCCCTCTTGCCACACCAATTTGAGTAGGGCTATCAAAA
Organism: Spirosomataceae bacterium; assembly: GCA_044372695.1. Taxonomy (GTDB): domain Bacteria; phylum Bacteroidota; class Bacteroidia; order Cytophagales; family Spirosomataceae; genus Aquirufa. The sequence goes on along the minus strand of JBILRJ010000067.1, from coordinate 7,437 downwards.
AACAAAGTATCGGCAGACAAAATGTATTCATCAGTTTTGGCAGTAGAGCGACCTGTAAAATTAGAAACTTTGGTTTGTGTATTATAAAATCCTGCGGAAGTAAAAACCGTATCTTTTTTATCAATAATTTCAGTAGGACAAATGAAATAAGCCTCTTTACTAAGCGTGTTATAGCGTAAGGAATCGGCCTTTAAACCACCCCCTTCTTTATCTACGACTTTCACATTCTTTTTAAACAAGAAATTTTTACTAACCGTATTGTAAATACCTTCTTTGCTAGTTAAAGTTGATTTTTTATCTAAAATTTTAGCACCTGTTTGGTAAACAGCTGTTTTGGAATTCAAATCATAATCCAATTTATTGGTGGTAAGAATGATGGTATGGTCATCCAACCTAACATGGCCAGTCACAAATGCTTGCCGCATATCACCATTGTAAGTAGCTGAATCGCCGGTAATGACAACCGTATCACCTTGTACAATCCTCACCTTTCCGTAAGCCTCAACGTTATTGGTTAGTTGATTAAACACTGCTGTGTTACATCTTAATGTAGTAGAACCTTGTTTCATTATAACATGACCCATCAAATTTCTCATGTTAGGATCTCCAATCAAGCTATCCGATTCGAAATTAATTTGGTTTTGTGCAAAACCAAAGAAACTAATAAATAAAAACAGAAAAGGTAAAATAATGAGCTTTTGACGCATTCCTAAAAGCGATTGATTAATTTCGCAAATAATTTGAAACGCAATTTACCAATTTTATGCTGGAAGACTTCATTAACTTCAATCGAAAAGAAAATTTATTCACAGAAGACCAAAAAATACTTGTGGCAGTTAGCGGAGGAATAGATTCTATCCTTTTGAGTAAGCTATTTCACTTAGCTAAATTTTCTTTCGGAATTGCACATGTTAATTTCGGATTAAGAGCGGAAGAATCTTTGGCTGATGAAATATTTGTCAAAAAATGGGCTAAGACCTTAAAAGTCCCCTACCATACCATTTATTTTGATACCAAAGCATATGCTGAAAAAGAAAATATATCCATCCAAATGGCGGCTAGAATCTTACGATACCAATGGTTTGAAGAAATAAGAATCAAGGAAAAGTATGACCTAATTGCGACAGCACATCATCAAATGGATAGTGCAGAAACCATATTGATCAATTTAACTAGAGGAACAGGCATTGCTGGATTTCATGGAATCCCATTCAAAAATGGCCATGTGATTCGTCCAATGGCATTTGCTAACCAAGAAGTAATCTTTGATTTTGTGGTAGAGCATAAACTCGCATGGCGGGAAGATTCAAGTAATTCCTCCACAAAATACCAACGAAACTTCATTCGGCACGAAATAATGCCTAAGTTTTTGGAATTGAATGAGAGATTTGAACAGCAAATGTCTGAAACAAGCGAAAAAATTCGGGGAATCGAAAATTGGATTCAAGAGGAATGTGAAAAATGGGAAAAAGAATTTGTGAGAGAAGATGAAAACGCAAATAAATTTGTGGATATCAATGATGATTTAAGCGTTATTCAATCAGAGGTAATTTACCAACGATTTTTAAGCAATTTAAATTTTAACTTTTCTCAAATCAAACAAATTATTCAGGCAAAAGGAATAGAAAAGGTAGGGAAAATTTTCGAATCACCAAGTCATGTATTAAACATTGACCGTCAACAATGGGTGATCAGTAAAAAAGATTATTCCGAGTTCAGACCCATCCTTATACAAGAGGAGGATGAAAAAATTCAATTGGGAAATCAGTGGATAAATCTACATTTCGAAGAAAAAGAAGAAGGATTTGAGCCATCAAATTCTTCTAAAGTCGCATGTTTAGATGCTGAAAAATTAGAATTTCCATTGGAAATAAGAAAAGCACAGGAAGGTGATTGGTTTTGTCCATTGGGCATGAATCAAAAAAAATTGGTCAGCGATTTTCTAACCGATAAAAAAATCCCTTTGAACATCAAAAAACAAACCATGGTACTTTTAAGTAAAGGTTCCATTGTTTGGATCATTGGACACAGAATCGATAATCGATACAAAGTAAGCGATAAAACAGAGGGTGTTTATTGGATGGAAATTGAGTAAAAAAAGGTGTTTAACAAATGATGAAAGATCATTATTTTCAAGATTCTTCCATTCAGAGTTAGCCTCACTTATCTGATTAGCTTACGATAATTTTCTGTTCTAATCGGGTCCAAAAGACTAAGATAAGCGAAAGCAGCTTGTCTCAGAGTAGGCGTAGCTTCATCCATGATTGAGAATATTTCATCACCCTTTGCTTCAAAAAATAAACGAATGGTGGCTGCACCAGGCCGAGCCTCGTTAATTTGTCTGATTTCTGTTAACAAATCAATGATGCCTTCACGAGATTTATCGGGTGTTTCAGAAAAAGAATCCAACAAAATACGATGGTAGGTATAAAATAGTTCTCTGTATCCTTTAAACTGTTGATTTAATAGATTTTCAGTGATGGCAACACGACTACGGATATCACTCACTGTTCCCCATCCTGGTCCTGAATTTTGAGCAATGTTGGTCAGGTTGTATAATTTTTGAACAAAAAAGTCGCCACCCATTTTACCAAAAGAATCATAATGCAGAGCCAAGGCTAAATTGGCATAATAGGCCATCATTGAGCTTAAATTATCATTGAAACTATTGTCATTATAGGTAATGGGAGTCCCCAATTGGTATTTAAAATTAAAACTTTTGTCAATCATGTTGAGAATAACCGTCTCATAAGAGGTGCCAAAAACGGGCCTTAAAACCTGAATTCGGGCATTTGCTTCGAAATCACCTTGTGAAGAAGCCTTGGTCAACAATAGGTTAATGTTGAGTTTAATTTTTTCATCTTGCCCAAAAACATCCGTTGTCCAACGCCTTCCATTGATGAAATCTTGCATAACACGTTGTAATTCTGAATAAATCTGAGCACCACCTCTTTGCTGATCCAATTGCAATTGCTCGGTATTGATGCTTACCGTAGCTTGTATTTCTTGCGAATAAGTCAGTTGGCAATTGAAAAAAAGAATGCCCAAAAATACAACAACTTGTTTCCAACAATTCATCATAGTATGAACGATTTAAATGTATTGAACGAATTAAAACTCTAGATATTTTTAACAAAAAAACCGATGTAGCAGAAATTAAGAAAGACCTAATTTATTGACACATCGGTTTTTTACAAAAAAGCAATTGACTTACTTGGATTCTGATCCTTCTTCGCGAACTCGGAAGTCAATTTTATCAGCCGTGAATTCATCAATGGCCAAAGCGCTTGGTTTTGGTAAACGCTCATAATATTTTGAAATCTCAATTTGCTCACGATTTTCAAAGATTTCTTCTAAGTTGTCTACTGATGAAGCAAATTCCGACAATTTATTGGATAGCTCTTCCTTCATTTTACTTGAAATCTGACGAGCTCTTTGAGAAATGATCGAGATAGACTCGTACACATTCCCTGTTTTTTCAGCTATTTTATCTACATCACGAGTTATGATGGATGGATTCGTTTGGGTCTTGGACATCTAAATTAAATTTAAGATTGCAAAAATAGATTATTTTTTTGGTAATAACTACTGAGGGCTTGTCGCCACTTTGGAAGAATTACTTGCCTTTTCTTTTTCAAGTGCCTCTTTGTAATCAGCTTCCAATTTGGCAATTCGTTCTACTTGTTTCAAACTTTTAGAATACATGTCTTCTGTTAGTTTGATGTAAGCACTTTGAGGATACTTGTCGACCAATTCTAAATAAAATTTAGAGGCGTCAGTGAAACGTTCTTTTTGTTTCGATTCGATCGTACTTTCTGCTAGGGAATATTGAGCAATTACCTTGTAATAAGCCATTTCTTCATTGTAATCTGAATCTGGATATTCTTTTTGGAAATTAGTAATCTCAATGACGGAAGAACGCAAATTCATTACATTGAAAGGGGATGTTTTGTAATACAACTTAGCTTTCTCGTATGCTTTTCTCTCAAGCTTTTTTCGTAGTTCTTTGATGATGTTGTTACACTCTTCCTTGAATTTGGTATCTGGGTAGTTGTTTAAATAACTTTGCGTTTCGTTGATCGCAACCAATGTACCCGTTTGATCTAAATTATAATTAGGTGATTCCTTGTACATGGAATATGCTGCCATGTAAATTGCTTCCTCAGCATATTCACTACGTGAAAAAACCTCAGAGAATTTTTTAAAATGTGTATTGGCTAAAGTGTAATTCCCTAATTTAAAATCGCAGTAAGCTTGATAATAAGTAGCTAATTCTTGGGTTGAATCGCCCTTCATTAAAGGCAAAATTTCATCCAACAGAATACCTGCTTTATCAAATTCTTTCTTTTTGTAATAATCTAAGGCAGCCTTGTATTTAACGGGAAGACTAGCACTTTTCCGAAATTTTTCAAATTTACCACAAGAGCTAAGCCCTAAAAGGACTACAAAACCAATAAAAATATATTTTTTAATCATCATAAGCTTGCAAAGATAATCATAATATTTGGGCAAGAGAAATTTATCACGCTTTACTAAATTGTAAATGGTAAAGTTGAGCATAAAGGTCATCATTCAACAACAATTCTTCGTGATTTCCTCTTTCTTTTATTTCTCCTTTATCCATTACCAAAATTTGATCCGCATTGCGAATGGTGGACAAACGGTGAGCTATTACCACAGCTGTCCTCCCCTTCATCAAAGTCGCAATGGCTTTTTGAATCAAAATTTCCGTTTCAGTATCTACCGAGGAAGTGGCCTCGTCTAAAATAATGATTTTAGGATTTCTGACCAGAGCCCGCACAAAAGAAATTAACTGCCTTTGTCCAACGCTAAGTGTAGCGCCACGTTCCATCACCTGGTAATCATATGCACCGGGCAAAGAAAGAATGAAATCGTGCACTCCAACGGCCTTAGCTGCAGCTTCAATTTTCGCTTGAGTGATTTTTTCATCTCCCAAATGAATGTTGTAAGCTATGGAGGAACTAAAAAGAAAAACATCTTGTAAAACAACCGCTATGTGTTGCCTCAAACTTTCCATTTCATAATCGGGCAATAGAACATCATCAATTCGGATAGTTCCACTTTGGCAATCATACATGCGACTTAACAAACCAATGATTGAAGATTTACCTGCTCCTGTGGCACCCACAATTGCCAAAGTTTTTCCTGATTGGACAGAAAAACAAACCTGCTTAACGACCCATTCAGGTTCATTATAGGCAAAAGTGACCTCATTGAATTCAATATCCCCTTTCATACTGTGGGCCAGTATTTTTCCATTATTTTGAATAAAATCCTCTGAATCCAATAAAGCAAAAATCCGCTCAGAGGAAACAATACCCATTTGAAGGGTATTAAATCGATCTGCCAGCATTCTAATTGGCCTAAAAAACAAATTAATGAACATCAAAAATGCAGTCAAAGTTCCAATACTTTGTTGCTCCTTTAAAATGAAGGTGGAGGCTGTCCAAACTACCAAACCTGTTCCGATGGCTCCAATCACATCTGCTACTGGAAAATAAACAGAATAGGCCCAAATACTTTTAATGTTGGCGTCTCTATGGTCTTTATTTATGCTTTTGAATTTTTCTAATTCGCGATTTTCTGCATGAAACATTTGAACAATCGTCATGCCTGAAATGTGTTCTTGTACAAAAGAATTTAAATTCGCAACAGCAATTCTCACCTCATTGAAGGATTTTTTGATGGTTTCTTTGAAAACGTAAGTGGAGAAAACCATGAAAGGAACGGTCCCTAAAATGATCAATGTTAAATGCCAATCGGCATAAAACATCACCCCAATGATCAAAAATAATTGCAATAAATCTCCTGCTATAGAAGCTAATCCTTCCGAAAAAACATCATTCAATGTTTCCACATCTGAAACAGTACGGGTAACGAGCCGCCCAATGGGGTTGGCATCAAAAAAAGATAATTTCAGTCGTACGATTTTTTCATACAATTTTATACGAATGTCACGAATTACAGTTTGACCCAAATGACCAGCCATGTAACTTGTACTAAATTGTAAACTTGTTTGAATAACAAGCACGAACAACATCCAAAAAAACATGCTAATCAATGAAGGATAGGTAGACAAACTAACATAATGATCCAGTGTGTATCTTATCATTAAAGGAATTACAGGCGAAACCCCAGCCATGCACAAAATCAAGAAAACCAAAGCCCAAAACCTAAAGCGGTAAGGCTTAATGAATCCATAGATTCTTTTAATGATATGAAAATCTACAATTTTCCCGCTGGAAGTCGCGCTATTTGACATTTTACAATAACTCTTTAGGGGCTGTACTTTCTGAAATGGCTGCACAAGATCCACAACCTTTGGAGCAGCCTGCGGCATTTTTACCCCAAAATTGTTGGTAGACTAAGCGAAGCAAATACCACATTGCTCCAGAAAAAATGAATGCGATGATTATTGATTCCGTGCTCATTGATGTTGATTTTTAAACCATTCTTCTTTAAAAACTTCCATAAATTGAGTAAAAATTGGCCCTGCACCAATGATCTCACCTTTAAAGATTACCTCTTTTTCTCCTGAAAAATTCACTACTACCCCACCTGCTTCTTCAATGATGATTTTCCCAGCTGCCACATCCCAGGGTTTTAAATTAGCCTCAAAAAAACCTTCAAATCTTCCACAAGCAGTGTAGGCTAAGTCAATAGCAGCTGCACCCATTCTTCTCAAACCATGGCTTTTTTGCATTAATTTTTTCAATAAATCAATGTATCTATCCTGATAAGAAAAATCGTAATAGGGAAAACCAGTAGCTAATAAACTTTTACTCAAATCAGATTGTGAGGAAACATGAATGGGAAGTCCATTTAAAAATGCTCCTTGACCCAAAGCTGCTGAAAACATTTCATCTCGATTGGGTTCATAAACCAAACCCAAAATAGACTGTTTATTTTTTATCAATCCGACAGATACCGCATAAATAGGTAATTGATGCAAAAAATTGGTTGTTCCATCCAAAGGATCAATCACCCAATAATAACCATCGCCTACATCTTCGTAATGATTGGCCGTTTCTTCGGCAATGAAATCTGCTTCTGGGAATATGGCTTTTAGGCCTACTTTCAACCTTGCTTCGGCTTCACGGTCTACATACGAAACCAAATCATTTTTACCTTTATAGATGATGTCATTCAGCTCAATCTTTGTCACAACCGATTGCATCCATTGTCCGGTTTCCCGGATTAAAGGAATAGAATCTTTGAGAATTTGAGCCAAATCAATCATGATTTTTTATTTTACTGTCTTTGCAACCTTCTTAGGACCTGAAATTAAGTCAATCATGATTTGCTGGGCTTCCTTTAAATAGGCATCCTTAGCATGCTTGTCTTTGACTTGATCTTCTTTTTTCTCTTTTTTCGAATCCGCAGATACAGCAACTTCCTCCGTAGAACTTACCGATA
>JBILRJ010000355.1:0-3034 GCA_044372695.1 Spirosomataceae bacterium | reverse complement strand
CTGATAAATCTTGGAATACAAATTATACCAAGAATGTAACCGAAAATGGTGGCAGCAAGCGTAAAAGAGGGGAATACTTTTGCCTCCATGAGTTGGATATTCATGGATCCTGCATATGGGATGACGGTGTCAATCGCAATTACTTGAGTTCCCACATGAAGAAATATGGCAATGGCACCTAAAATCAGATGAGGAAACTGTAATATGCTAGTTTTGGATGAGTTAGTTTGAGTTAATTCCTCACTTTCTTGGTCTGTGTCTATTTCGGGCAAAGGAGAAAATCGAACAGCAAGTCCTAGCAAAAACAATAAAATTCCTACGTAAAAATAGGGGACGATGACTCTAGAAATTAATTCGTTTAAGGCTATGTTTCTATTTTCACCTGACATAGATGCGAGGTTTTTGAACAAATCACTGTCGGTTGCCTTTAATATAACCGCTGCGAATACCAAAGGAGCTAAAATGCCAGCTCCTTTATTGCAAATTCCCATGATACTGATTCTTTGTGCCGCTTTTTCTTTAGGACCCAGAAGTGTGATGTAGGGATTGGCAGCAGTTTGTAATATGGCTAAACCCGTCCCCAAGGTAAATAAACCCAGTAAAAAAATGGGGTAAGCTCGATCCATTGCTGCAGGTATAAATATAAATGCGCCTATTGACATGATCCAAAAACCCATCATCATACCCTTTTTAAAACCAATGGTTTTTAATAGGTAGGATGCTGGAACCGACATAATAAAATAGGAAATGTAAAAAGCAAACGTGACTAAATAGGCCTTGAAATTGCTCAATTCGCAGGCAATTTTAAAATAAGGGATTAATATGGAATTAGCCCAGGAGACGAACCCAAAAATAAAAAACATCAATCCAATGAGTAGAATGGAAATTTGGGTATCTCTTTTGCTTAAGGAGCTAACCGCTACAGGATTATTCATATTTATTTATAGGTTTTTTTAATAGGTTTAATTTAAAGGGATTTTTTTTAAGAAGCAATCATTTATCAATTAAATCCAGCTTTTATACCAAGTAGTGAAGGAACTTTAGAAAATAAAAATAAGAAAAGATTGCATAGGATAAAAAGATGATTTAAATTGTTTGATCATGAATTAGCATTTAATTGTTTGCCATTTATTTCTAACATTCAAAGCAATTAATTGAATCATTCAAAAACCTATTTAAACGTATTTTGTTCCTACAAACATGAAAAATAATCGACGTGACTTTCTTAAAATGGGAGGTCTTTCAGCCATTGGATTAACTCAATCCCTTTCTTCTGCTGAGGCTGGTAATGCAGCTCAAATTCAGATTAATCAATTAATGAAAAAACCCATTCAGACCTTTAACATGTCTGGTTTTGCTGCCCCCAAGATGGATACGGTACGCATAGGGTTCATTGGTTTAGGTAATCGTGGTTCAGGCGCAGTAACTAGGGTAAATCGAATAGCCAATGTAGAAACAGTAGCTATTTGTGACATTCGTCCAGATAAAGTTGCCAAAGCAATGGCCGCATTAAAAAAAATGGACATAGTCCCTATAACCTATACTGAAAAGGAAAATGCTTGGAAGGAAATGTGCCAAAGGCCTGATATTGATTTGATTTACATCACAACTCCTTGGCATTTGCATACTCCAATGGCTGTTTATGCCATGCTTCACGGCAAGCACGTAGCTTGTGAGGTTCCAGCGGCCATTACCTTAGAAGAATGTTGGCAATTGGTAGAAACTTCGGAAAAGACCAAAAAGCATTGCATGATGCTGGAAAACTGTTGTTATGATTTCTTTGAGTTACTTACTCTGAATATGGCCCGCCAAGGTTATTTTGGTGAATTGTTGCATGTGGAGGGCGCTTACATCCATGATTTATTGGATGCTAACTTTAAGCAAGATCAATACTATGACAATTGGCGCTTAAAGGCCAATATGAGAAATGGCAATTTATATCCTACGCATGGTTTAGGTCCTATTTGTCAACTACTTAATGTGAACCGTGGTGATCAAATGGATTATTTAGTTTCTATCCAATCAGATGATTTTTCCATGCAAAATAAGGCGAAAGAAATGGCCGAAAAAGACCCTTATTTTAAACAATTTGTGAACGGGAAATTCAGGGGAAACATGAACACTACCACCATTAAGACCCACAAAGGTAAAACCATCATTGTCCAACACGATGTATCAAGTCCTAGGCCTTATTCGCGAATTCACTTATTGAGTGGCACCAAAGGAGTGGCCATGAAATATCCTGAACCTCGTATTTCGGATCACCACCATGATTGGATTAAACCCGAACAAATGGCTGAAATGGAAAAAAAATATGCCCCAGCCATTGTTGCGAAAATTGGAGAATTAGCCAAACAAATTGGCGGACATGGTGGTATGGATTTTATGATGGATTGGCGCCTGATTGATTGCTTAAGAAATGGTCTACCTTTGGATCAAGACGTATATGATGCTGCGCTATGGAGTTCAATTGTTCCTTTGAGTGAAGTCTCAGTGAACCATCGTTCTCGGTCTATGGACATCCCTGATTTTACCAGAGGAGCTTGGAAAACAAATGCACCTGTGGACATCAGTTTGAGTCAGGGAGCAAACACAGGAGTTAGACCCTCTAAGGGCTAGTTTATTTCTTTTTCCAGAATTTTTTACCTCCTTTTTTTGCACCTGAGGAAAATTTTCTCCCTTTATCAGCTGAAATTTGAGCCCCTGGATTGTATTCAGGGGTTTCACCAAACTCTTCTGGTACGACTGCTTTGATCACAGATTTTTCCAATAGCGTTTCAATTGTAGCGAATTTTCGTTGTTCGGATGGACTGATCAAAGTATAAGCTGTACCCTCGCTTTCTGCTCTAGCAGTACGGCCAATTCGATGGATGTAGTCTTCGCCATCATTCGGTACGTCATAATTAATCACCAATTCAATTTCATCAATGTCAATTCCTCGACTTAGTATGTCGGTTGCTACCAAAATTGTGATTTTTTTATTTCTGAATTCTTGCATCACCCTTTCTCTTTGGTCTTGCATTAAATCGGAATG
>JBILRJ010000066.1:0-11648 GCA_044372695.1 Spirosomataceae bacterium | reverse complement strand
AAATAGGAGAAAATATGAAGGAAACCAAATTATTAAATTTCTACAGTTTGGTAGGTATCAACTTTGGAAATATCGCTTCAAATGATGCCGTGATTGCTTCAAAAATAAACGATGTCATCAAAGAAGGATGGACAGTAGCTTTCATAACAAGTGGCGTTGAATCAGATGCCGGAGATGACGACAGAAAAGGATTATTTATCACACGAATATTCTTTACTAAGAAATAGTTTTTTTGATCTTTTCATAGGTATAACAAGGGAGATTAACTCTCTCTTGTTATTATCTTTTTTGCTTAATTTGGCTTTTTTCAATCAATTGACCCATATTTTTCCCTTCTTTTTCATTGGGAACGTACGGAGAAACGATGGATAGTTGGTCCAATATGGGATTTAATTTTTGAATCTCGGGATGACGTACATCAAATTCTGTTTGTCCAGAAATTTGTCGGTATTCATCTTCGGAGATATCAGCATGTTGATTATTTTTATTACTAAACGTAGCCACATGACTTAATTTTTCCCCACCCAATTTACCACCTTCCCAACTCACCACTGTGCCTCCATGTGCCCAATTGAAACCTGAAATGGTAAAACTTTTATCGTTGATTTTCTCTACCTCTTTTAAAGTCATACCTAAATAAAGGCCTGATTCGGTTTTCCAATCTGATTTTTCACCCATAATTGTGACATCAATGATTTGATCATTGTGGTAAAACACAAATACCTGATTATTTGTACCCGGATAAAGTATGGTGCCTCTCAATGTATCATCACCCATGATAATCAGCGTATCAGCCACTAAATTTTGCTCACCATATTTACCTGTCAGTTCCTGCAAATCTTTGCAATTTAATACGTCATTTAAATTGTCTGATACTTGCTTAAGCTCTTTTGAAGATTTATCAGAGCAAGAAAAAAAAGATATAGCGATTAGTAAAAAAAATATCCGATGCATGATTCAAATGATTAAGGATTCAATTTAGCCATTTCAATACTTAAAAAAAAATTTCAAGAAATATCAAAAAAGTTGCAAAATCACAATTTTAAGTTAAATCACATACCCTACATTTGCGTATAGATATCAGCGTTACCACATGCAGATGTCGTTAAATAAATACAACCACATTTTATACCACCACAAAAATGAAAAAAGTAATTTTTACCATCCTTGGATTATTATCCCTAGTACAATTTGCCAATGCACAAAAACAAAATCAATTAAGAATCGGATTTGATTTTGGAAAAGCCACTCCAACAAAAGGCTTAGCTAACAATTCTTTCGCAGTGGAAGCCAAATACAATCTAAAAAGTAATTTAAGCCTAGGTTTAAGACAAATTTTAACGACTGGCGCAAGCACCAATTCAGCCATGCTTCTTACCAGCGATTACTATTTTCATAAATCAGGAAACAAATTTGCCCCTTTTGTTGGAATTGGAGCAGGAACTTACCTACCAGGTTTCATTAAACCATCCAAAGATGCTTTTCAATATGAAATTTCGGAAAAAAACAATCCCATTCGTTTAGACGGTATCGTTAGAGCAGGAATTGAATTCAGTAAAATTCGTTTAAGCACAGAATACCATTTTATCCCATCTGCGAGTGCGAAAAACTATTTAAATGTTTCTGTTGGAATTTTCCTAGATGGAGGCCGTTGGAAATAAGCCTAATACTACTCTCAATTTTTAATCTGATAAAACCAAAATAATAACAAAAACCACTAATGATATTTACCAACCACTATTATTGAAAAAAACCACTATTGATGAATAACAACCACTAAACTTCTGGCACCATGTGCTCCAATAACCAAAGATTGCTCAATGTCCGCAGTTTTGGAAGGTCCAGATAAAAACAACCCAAATCCAGTACTTGCCTTTTCTATTTTCAAATATGCATCATGTAAATGAGCAACCAAAGAATCAGCCTTTAAATGAATCACCAAATGCTGACAAATAAAGGGTGCAACCCGATGAGGCACTTCCACTTCAGTTAACCAAATAGCCCCATTTTCGGCAACTCCGAAAACCCCATGCATTTCCAAGACTTCTACCTCAGCTAAGTCTAGACCGTCATCAATTTTTTCTAAACTTTGAAATCGAGTTACTTGGGGAAATAATTCATCCAAAGCTTCATTAGCTTCTTCGATAGACTTTACTTCTACAAAATGAGCTCCAACTATTTTCAAAGAATTTAAAAAAGTAGCATATACATCCGAATCGGAGTCTAGCAAATAAGAGGATGGCAAATCCTTTTTTTCTACTGTTACGGCATTAATTGCTTTCAATATTTCTTCTCTACTGCTCATTTTCGATTCGTTTTAACCCATTCTTGAAAACTTTGTTTCGGCACTTCGGGCATTTCTCGCTGTTTGAACCAAGGATTTAGGCCATTGCTGACTGCTCCTGGAAATACCTTCATGACAAGCCTAAGGCATTTTCCCATGAATTGATAAACACCTGGATGAGCTAAAACCCAGGCCATACCATTCATTCCGATTTTTTTACCCAAAGGTGCCAATCCTGCCTTCATTAAATCTTGGCGCCAAAACCAAAGTTGCTCATGAATGTTGATTTTTACTGGACAGACATTGGAACAACTTCCACAAAGCGTGCTTGCAAATGGTAAATCAACATTGGATTTTTTATCAAAATTAGGTGCCAATATGGAACCAATCGGACCAGCAACAGGCTGGTGATAACTGTGACCTCCGCTTCTTCGATAAACCGGACAAGTATTAAAACAAGCTGCACAACGAATGCATTTTAAGGAATTACGGAATTCATCTTGTGCCAATTGCCGAGTTCTTCCATTATCCAACATAATGATGTGCATTTTTTGCCCTTTACGAGGCTTCACAAAATGACTTGAATAGGTCGTAATCAATTGACCCGTTGCACTTCTAGCTAACAAACGCAGAAAAACTCCTAAATCCTCTTTTCGAGGAATGACTTTTTCTATCCCCATGCAGGCAATGTGTACATCTGCTAAATGTGCCCCCATGTCTGCATTTCCTTCATTCGTACAAACCACAAATTCACCCGTTTCGGCTATCGCAAAATTGACACCCGTGATAGCTAATTTAGAAGCCAAGAATTTTTCACGTAAATGTTGACGTGCTGCTTCTGTCAAAAATTGTGGATCTTTATTTCCTTTGGGAGTGCCTAAATGTTGATGAAAAGTTTCTCCTACATCTTCTTTTTTCAAATGAATGGCTGGCAAAACAATGTGACTTGGAGCTTCATTTCTGAATTGAACAATTCTCTCTCCTAAATCTGTATCAACTACATCAATACCATTTTTGATTAAGAAATCGTTTAAATGACATTCTTCTGTCAACATCGATTTACTTTTCACAATGGTTTGAACTTGTTGTTCTTGCGCAATGTGTAAAACGATATGATTTAACTCTGCGGCATCTTTTGCCCAATGGACTTCAATTCCATTGGATTGAGCATGGCTTTCAAATTGAAGCAATAATTCGCCTAAATTGGCTAAAGTATAATCCTTTATCGCAGAGGCTTGATCTCTAAGCCTTTCCCAATCCTCCACATTTTTACTGGCTTTATCCCGTTTGGAGCGGACAAACCACAATGTTTCATCATGCCAATTGGTTCTTTCCTCATCAGCAATGAATTTTTCGGAAGCCTCGGAATGACTAAGCATGAGCATTTAATATTTCAACAATGTGAATAACCTTTATAGGAGAATTCTGACGGCGTAAAATTCCTTCCATGTGCATTAAACAAGATGTATCTGTTCCTGTAATGTATTCAATTTCTTCATCTGCATGCTCTTGAATACGATCCTTTCCCATTTTCACAGAAACCGCTTCTTCAGAAACACAGAATGTACCACCAAAACCACAACATTCATCTGAGCGTTTTGGATAAACCCAATCTATCCCATCAACCAAATCCAATAAATTGGATACTTTGGTGTAAGCAGGAGCATTCAATTCAGACATGGAACTAAGGCCTAAACCTCTTTGTCCATGACAGCTTTGATGTAAACCAACCTTATGTGAAAAAGTTGCAGTCAGAGAAGTAACTTTCAATATATCCGTTAAAAATTCACAGATTTCATAAACCGAATGACGAATTTTTTCAGATGGATGATGTTCTTTTAAATGCAAAATACATGACCCAGATGGACCAACGATATAATCAAAACCAGCAAAATTTTGGGTAAAATTGGCATCACATCCATCTGTTGTGTTGGCAAAACCAGAATTTGCCATGGGTTGGCCACAACATGTTTGATTTGCAGGAATGATGACCTCACAACCTAATTTTTCCAATAATTCCAAGCTAGCAATAGCCACTTGAGGATAAAATTGATCAATATAGCAGGGTACAAATAAAGCTACTCGCATGGTAAAAATCTGTTTAATTGAACCAAATCAGTCGGTATAGCTTGATCATTCCACACAGAATGTATGGCTAATGCAGCTCCCAAGGCACTGGCTTGTGCCACTTCTGCACCGTAAACCTCTACTTCTTCAAACGTATTTGCTAAGAAATTCATATATATTTGATTATGACTAAATCCACCGTCCACTAAAATCTTTTTCACGGGTTTTGTATCAAAAACCAAACGCAATGAATAAATCTGTTGGACCATCAAATCTACCATCAATTGATGATAAGCCTCTTCATAAGTGGCAAAATCAGATAAATTTCTTTGATCAAAGCCTGAATTCAATAAAAAATCCATATTAGCTTCATGAAGCGATGGCATTTTATTTTGCAATTGATCCTGAAAAACCCTCAACCATTGAGCATTATATTGAACATTCTTATGTGATTTGGGAGGTACTGAAAAATGTTTTTCCAAGCGCTTCGTTTGAATTTCATGCTCATTCCCCGCAAACAGACGAGAAGCTTTCACGGGTTTTCCATCCATTTGCATAAAACAAAGAACATCATTTTGCAATTCTACATCCGTCAATAATGTCGCATTAAAAGGATGCAAGGAAATACACCAGGTACCTGTTGAAATCAGGATAAATTCATCTTTTGAACAGCTTAAATAGGGAAATAAAGCGGAAGACGAATCGTGTAAACCGGCACCAACGGGAATATTTATTTCTCCAATAGCTAAAGGAAACGTTTGCGTTCCTTCCACCAAAGGTGGCAATTTTTTATCTACATTTTCGCTATATACCCAATGATGGTAATCATTTTTACTGAAATCCCACAATTGTGTGTGACAACCAATGGAAGTTAGTTCAGCGTAAAACTGATGTGTAAACAGTGAAGATAAAAAATTAGGCCAATGTAAGACCCACTTGATTTCATTCCATTTTGAAGGTTTCAAATACTTAATCGAATAAACCTGCATTCCCGAATTGAGATGCCCTAAAACAGGAGAAGCTGTTTCTTGAGCGATTAATTCCTTAGAACCGTAGTTAGTATAATAAGTGGAAGAAAGTTCTGGAGGAAAAGGCTTTAAGTAATTATACAAGGGTAAATTGGCATTTCCATTTTCATCCACATAAACAATACTCGCACCATAACCAGAAAAATTCAACGCTTTAATGTCAAATTGCTCTGATTGCATGAGTAAGTTAAAAATCCCCTTTACCCATTCAACAACAGCGGACAAATTTTCTGTAGCAAACCCATCCTCATCAATGATTTCTTCAAAATTTTCAGATTTTTCAAAAACAATTTGATAAGATTGATTCCATAAAAACACCTTTTTATTGGTTTTACCAATATCAAAAATGGCAATTACAGGTGTTTTCATGGAATCCAAATTTTAATTTATAAACCCGTTGCTTGGGTTTTTTCGCCTCTCACTTTGATTAATTCTCCACGGACATTTTCTGAACGATACAAGGACATTGGATTTAAAGCACCCCCTAATTCCAAACGTGCTTGAGCCACCAAGGGACGTAAATCAGTTCTAAATGCAGTTTGTAAAATTTCTTGACAAGCCACCACATCATTCGCATCTCGTGCCATTTCTAGGGCATCTCGATCGACCATAAGTGCTTGTGCATAAGCCAATTGAATAGCTTCAACAGATTGCAATAAATCTTCCAATGGATCCTTCACATTGTGAGATGCATCAATCATCCAACCTAAATCTTTGGCATGATTCATTCCACGAGCATCCATCCCCTCCACCAATTCATTGAAAATCAAAAATAATTGATAAGGTTTGATCGACCCGGCTGTCAAATCATCGTCACCGTATTTGGAATCATTGAAATGAAAACCACCCAATTTACCCTCCATCAATAATAAAGCAACAATTTGCTCAATATTGGCATTAGGCAAATGATGTCCCAAATCAACCAAGGTTAAGGCTTTTTCACCCAATTTATTCACCATGGAATAAGATTGCCCCCAATCACCTACCGTAGTAGAATAAAAATTAGGTTCATAGGCTTTGTATTCTAAAAACAGTTTCCAATCGCTTGGTAAAGCTGCATATATTTCTTGTAAACTTTCTACCGTTCTTTGGTAAGCTTTTCGGAAATTCAATTGACCAGGAAAACATGAACCATCTGATAACCAAACCGTTAATGACTTAGATCCTAATTCTATACCATGCTGAATTACCTCAATATTATGTTGGATAGCTTGCTTGCGGGTCGCTTGACTACTGTGTTGTAAAGAGCCAAATTTGTAACTATGCGCTTGCCCAACCTGATCTTGAAAAGTATTTGAATTAACCGCATCAAAAGCTAAACCGTGTTGCGCTGCCAAATTTCTAATTTGATTGGCATCTTGAGGAATGTCCCAAGGTATATGCAAAGAAATGGCTCCAGAAGATTGATTCAAAGCATGCAATAGTCCAACATCTTGAATTTTCTCTTCCAAATTCCTAGGTTCTCCTCCTCCCGAAAAACGACCAAATCGTGTACCTCCTGTACCTAGGGCCCAAGAAGGGATCGCGATTTGAAACGCTTTGAGTTTCGTAATTAAATCCGCAGGAACAGAAATTTCAGATTGCAAAAATCCTAATTTCCGCTCATGAGCGGCTAATAATTGATGATTATGACTACTTATTTGATTATTTAAATTCATGGCGTTTATTGGAAATTATCTTAAAAACCCAGCAGCAACTCCACCATCTACATTTAAAGCATTTCCTGTTGATTTACCCAATAAGCCCCCCACAAAAGCAAAACAAGCATTGGCAATATCTTCCGGTAAAATCGACTCGTTTAATAGGGTACGCTTGGCATAAAAAGCAGGTAATTCTTCTATTTTCACACCATAGGCTTTCGCTCGGCCTTCCGCCCATCCACCAGCCCAAATATTGGAATCTGCTATTACGGCATCTGGATTTACAGTATTTACTCTTATATGATCAGGACCTAATTCAGCCGCTAATAAACGTGTAAAGTGTGCTTGAGCAGCCTTTGCTGAACCATATCCCACATTATTCGGTCCTGCAACAAACGCATTTTTAGAAACGATGTTAACTATATCTCCTCCTAAATTTTGTTGACGCATGATGGCCACAGTTGCCTGACTAACAATGAATTGTCCTTTCACTAAAATATCATACAATTTATCCCAATCAGCCATTGTATGCTCTAAAATTCCTTTTGAAATACTAATTCCAGCATTATTAACGACTAAATCAACACCACCAAATGCCAAAGATGTAGCAGCGATGGCAGCATGAATCGACTCAACACTCGTTACATCTGCGATTGTTGTAGCAACGGAATCTTTTCCAAATAGAGCGACAAATTCAGCAGAAGCCTCTTTTAATCGATCTGGATTCACATCGTTCAACATTACACAAGCGCCCTCTTGGGCCATTTTTTTGGCAATCGCTTTACCAATTCCCCCAGCACTACCAGTAACAAAAGCAATGCGACCCGATAAAGGTTTCGGCTTAGGCATTCTTTGCAATTTAGCCTCCTCCAACAACCAATATTCAATATCAAATGCCTCTTGACGTGGCAAAGAAGTGTATTTGGAAATGGCCTCAGAACCTCTCATCACATTGATGGCATTCAAATAAAACTCATTCGCCACCCTTGCCGTTTGCTTATCTTTGGCAAAAGTAAACATACCTACACCTGGATATAAAATAACCACCGGATTAGGATCTCGCATGGCGGGACTGTTGGCCCGCTTGCATGTTGAATGATATTCCGAATACATGGCACGATATGCTTCGAATTCAGGCAATAAACTTGCTTTGATGGCATCTAAATCGCTTAAATCTTGATCCGGGCTAAATTTTAAAACCAAAGGTGAAATTTTCGTCCGTAAAAAGTGATCAGGACAAGAAGTACCTAAAGGTGCTAAAACATCAATATCATTTGAATTAATGAATTGCAAAATACGTTCGTCATCCGAAAAATGTCCAATCATTTGAACATAAGACGAACAAAAACCTCTCAAAATAGGTGCAATGGCAGCTGCTTGTTTGGCACGACCAGCAGCATCTAAACTTGTTACTCTTTGCCCACCAAAAACGGGTCTATTTTTACCTTCGTTTTGCGCGATGTATTCCGCACACTTTTCAATGATATCTAAAGTATTTAAGTAACAATCATAGGAAGTATCTCCCCAGGTGAACAAGCCATGTGAACCTAACATGATACCCTTCAACTGTATTCCTTTGGCGGCAGATTTTTCAAGACAAGCGCGCAATTGCAAGCCTAGGTCGAAACCTGGACGTTGCCAAGGCACCCAACCAATTTGTCCTTCAAATAATTCTTCGGTAATTTTTTCTCCATCTGCGGCAGCAGCAATGGCAATCGCTGCATCAGGATGAAGATGATCAATGTGTTTAAATGGCAAAAATCCATGCAAAGGAGTGTCGATGGATGGAGCCTTGGAACTCAAATCGAAAATACAATGATTGAATAATTCAACCATTTCATCCTCATGTTCCAATCCTCTATAAACCTTTTCTAGGTTTTGTAAACGATCTAGATACAAAGCAGCGCAACCTGATTTTTTCAAGGTACCAATATCCCCTCCAGAACCTTTGATCCACATCACCTCCGTGTCTTCACCCGTCAAATGATCTTTGTCATTTATCTTAACGGAAGTATTGCCTCCTCCGTAATTGGTAATTCTTAGATCAGCTCCTAAAATATTTGAACGATATATAAATAAATCTACCTCATTGCCTGCCAAATTTTTGGCTTTTTCATCGTCCCATAAATAGGAAACATGTTTGTACGTTCTTGACATTGGTTCTTTTTTTTATCAAAAATAATCCACTACTAACTATGAACAATCCTATTTAAAACAAGGACAGCCGTAAATATCTATTTTTTAATTTTACTTGAAACTTTATTCATTTCAAAATAGTCTAAAACCAATAAACTTAAGGCTTTTACTCCTACCTGAAATTCAGACTCATCCAAATAAAAATCAGGAGTATGATGAGCTGCAGCCTCTAAAGCTGATTTATTTTTAGGTCTTGCTCCCAAAAAGAAAAAGAACCCCGGCACTTTTTCTTGAAAAAAACTAAAGTCTTCGGCACCTGTGTGAGCAGGAATTTGGCGCACATTTTCTCTTCCGTTGAAAGCAATCAATGTCGGTAACATTTTTTCAACCAATTCTGGTTGATTATAAGTTACAGGGTAACCAGTTCCAATGTTTACATCGGCGGTTGCCCCAGCACTTTTCGCCACATTTTCAGCAATGTCTTTGATTCTTTGGTGAACCAGAGCCCTTTGATCTTGTCCAAAAGTCCTAATCGTACCAATCATTTGAACTGATTCGGGAATGATATTTTGACGAATCCCTCCATGAATGGCGCCCACCGTAACAATGGCTGGATCTTGAGTAATATTAACATTTCTGCTAACAATGGTCTGCAAACCCATCACAATTTGTGAAGCAGTCACAATAGGATCGATTCCCATCCATGGATTCGCACCATGAGCTTGCTTGCCATTCACTTTAATACTTAATTGATCAACTGCGGCCATAGTTGCACCTGAACGATACTCAATCACACCTAAATCTACTCCAGATTCAATATGTAATCCAAAAATTACATCAACTTTAGGGTTTTCTAAAACTCCTTCTTTTACCATTAATTCAGCACCGGAAACAATTTTTTCTCCTTTAGCATCATATACTCCCTCTTCTGATGGTTGAAAAATAAATTTCACCGTACCCGCCAAATTAGCTCGATCTGCACTTAAAATTTGAGCCACCGCCATCAGGATGGCCACATGGCTATCATGCCCGCAAGCGTGCATAACGCCTGTTTTTTGCCCATTAAAATCTGTAATCACTTTGGATTTAAAAGGTAAATCTGCTCGTTCTGTCACAGGCAATCCATCCATATCGGCTCTTAATGCCACCACGGGACCAGGCTTCCCTCCTTTCAATATTCCCACAACACCGGTATAAGCTACTTTTTCTTGCACCTCGAGACCCAAACTTTTTAAATGCTTGGCCACAATCCCAGCCGTACGAAATTCTTGGTTTCCCAATTCAGGATGTTCGTGGAAATCGCGACGCCATGTAATGACTTGCTCCTTCATTGCATCTGCTTTTTGGACCACCGCTGTTTTAAGACTGCTTTGGGCAAAGATGGATGTTGATAAAAGAGAAAAAGCGGTCAGTAATTTATAATTAATTTTCATGCTAATTTGATTAAATAACATCAATGAGATAACATAAAAAGAGAAGGAGCCTTAGCTCCTCCTCTTAATAAATTGAATAAAAACTAAGAAGAATAACCCCAGTTTTTCATGATTTTCAAATCTTGTTCAACACAATCCATGGGCTTCAGACCTTGATAAGATTCTTGCTCAATGATAAAGTGCTTGGTTCCTCCTAAAGTGTCGCCCAATTTGACCATTTCCAAGACATTAATAATACCTTTACCAAGAATGGTACTTTCATACTTTTCACCATGCCCAGCAGCGGCTAAAATTTCGTCTTTCACGTGCATAGAAATGAATCTACCTGGATATTTTTTTAAAATATCAGCTGGCACTCCTCCCCCATTGATCATATTACCTATGTCTAGTTGCTGAGTTACTAATTTGGGATCTGTGTTGGTCAAAATCAAATCGAATAAAGTCACACCATCCAATTTTTCAGAAAATTCGAAATCATGGTTATGGTAGCCAAATCGCATTCCAAACTTGTTACAAAGTTCTCCTGATTGATTAAAAATATCCATGTAGCGTTTAAAATCACTCGTAGATTTACGAATAGATGAATCTAAAGAAGGGCTAATCACAATTTCTTGGCCTAAAACAGCAGCATCTTCCACTGTGTATTTCCACAAATCGGTAAATTGTTTTTTACTTTCATCCCAATGTGGTTTCCCCAAAACAGTGTGACCACTAGGCATTTTGAAACCTAAATCATCTAATACCTTTTTAAATTCTTGGGCAGACCAACCATAAAACTTACGATTGACATAATTAGCATGTTCTAAGTACTTGTAACCCATTTTGGATAATGCCTGAAGGGTGGCAAGCGGATTGGCCTTCATGTCTTCGCGGATGGAATACAATTGAACACCTACTATTTTCTTTGTTTTTGCGGAAGCCAAAGATTGTAAGGCGGATGACCCTAGGGCACCAGCTCCTAAAAACATGGCTCCTTTCTGCAAAAATGAACGTCTTGTTGATTTCATAAAAAATTGGTTTTTAATAAGAAAGTAAAATTAAAATTCTATTTCAATTTTTT
>JBILRJ010000354.1:0-3068 GCA_044372695.1 Spirosomataceae bacterium | reverse complement strand
TTTTTTGTATAAATTAACCACGCTATTTTCTTCCAATCTCAATTCACTCAACCATCTAAGCGCCTTTTCATGGTATTCTTTTTGATGCTTGACTTTCGAGTAAGTAATCAACATGGGAATTAAGGTATTGATGCAAATGGATTGAAAGGAAAAAAGTCCAAGGGTGGAATAATTTTTACTTGATTCTCTTCCAAAATGATAATGTGTGTCCCAATAAAAATTCAAAGGGGTATCAAATAAGGTTTTTATGGTTTTCAACTCTTTGATTTCTAGAAGCAGGGAAATCAAAGAACAATTGGATTTGATCATTTCGGCAAATTGAGCCAAACGAATGGTTGGGAAATTATAAGGTCGAAGACGAAGAAACTTCCAGTCGGAAAGGTGCAAAAAAGATGGATCAAATTGGTGTTTTTTTTGAAGATGAATAAATTCCTTCCTCAATTCTGTTTGATAGTCGTCCAACATCGGTTCAGCCAAAAAACCGGCCAGTCCAAACAACATACTTTCAACAGCCAGCGGTCGGTCACGGTAGCGTAAAATCACTTTGAGGGAGATGGATTGAGCCAACCTGAGCATAGGTTCTGCATTGATGTGAAAACCAAAACTTTTTGCTAAGGATTGAAAAAAGGTCTCTTCCCAATCGAAATGAGAATTTTCTAACAAATGATGAATCATGTTCGATTTTTCATCTAAGCGATATTGCAAGCATTTTTCCAGCATGGCATATTTGATTTCTATTGAAACCTCATCAAAGAAAGAAGCACATAGAATAGAAGAATCCGACTGTAATTTTTCGGTGAAGTCTGACAAAGAAATATGCGCTAAATATTCGGAGAGGTTCAATGTCGGAATTCTTGTCCCATCTGAGTAGTTCACTTGGCAATCATTTTCCCAGATCAGGTGCAACACAACGTTTTCGTAGGCCAAATCCTTATCATGGTGGTGCAAAAACCAGTCGGAGGCTTTTACATGTAATTCAACCGAGCCAACCCACTCGATCTCATCTATTCGAATTTTGGCGTTTTGGAAATCGGCTCCAGAATGAAAATTTTCAATTCCGGTAGACAGTACGGTTAATTTTTGTCCATCCGTGGTCATAAGGGACAATTGATCAAATAAGCGGTTTTTCCAAAAATAGGCTAGGTACAATTCATTCATAGTCGTATGATTTTTCAAACGAAAATAAGACCTTAGAATAAAAGTTGTTTGATATTATGAAATTGAAAGATTGAATATCAAGAACCTGATGAATCCATTATTTTTTGTTTACCTGATAAACTCCAAAAAGCAGTACCAACATAAAAAAGAGTTGGGACAAATAAACCGCTTCTCCATCAAATAAACCCCATGATAGTGCCACGATGGGAATGAGGTAGGTAACGGAACTGGCTACGATGGCATTGGTCCATTTGATGATTTGATTAAAAAGGAGCATTCCCAAAGCGGAGCCAAAAAAACCTAGGGCTATCCCTGCCATGAGAGGCCAAAAATGTGTTTGATCAATAGGTTTTTCAAAAAAACCAGCCGCATAGAGAATTCCTAAAGCAAAAGGTGATATGGTGATAAAAATACCAGCCGTAGAAGTCAATGGGTGTAAATTAGACAATTTATTTTTGACCAAATGCATGTTGATGCCGTATAAAAATGTGGCAAAAACTACCCATAAAGCATGGATATTAAAATCAAGATGAAAATCTTTTCCGCCAATCAACAAGCCAAAGCATCCCACCAAACCTAAAACAATGCCCCATGCTTGACGAACTTGAAATTTTTGAGAAAAAAACAAAACACCCAATATCAAGGTAAACAAAGGCGTAAATGCATTTAACATGCCAGAAAGGGCACTGGTTAAATGTTGTCCAGCCAAAGAAAAGAGTAAAGCAGGAAATAAATTACCCGTTAGTCCCGCCAATAAAAAATACTTCCAATGAGATTTTTCAATCTGTTTTTTCCGACCCAAAAATACTGGTATAAAAAACACGGAGGCTGCAAAAATTCGCAGAGCTCCCACTTCCATGGGTGAATAGCCAATCAAACTTTTTTTCACCAAAATAAATGAACTTCCCCAAATCAAGGCCAATAAAATAATGGCCAAAAATGCGATGAGAGAGGTCGATTTGTTTTCGGGATTGCTTGAATTAGGCATGGTACGAGGTGGATGTTTCTTGATAAAATTCGGACACTTCTGACAAAATTTGGAGAATTTCATCGAAACTTGGGGAAGTAACTAATCGACTTCGAAAGGGTTTAAAATGGTCTAATCCTTTGAAATAATTGGCATAATGTCGTCTCATTTCGACGATTCCGCCATGATTACCTTTCCAACGAATGGAAAATTCCAAATGCTTTAAACACACTCGAATTCTTTCGTGTAGATCTGGGCCAGGCAAGTGTTCTCCGGTTTTTAAAAAATGTTTGATCTCATTGAATATCCAAGGGTAACCAATTGAGGCACGACCAATCATGATTCCGTCCACCCCAAACTTATTTTTATATTCCAAGGCCTTTTCTGGTGTGTCGATATCGCCATTGCCAAAAATGGGTATTTTAATTCGAGGATTATTTTTAATGCTGGCAATCAATTCCCAATTCGCAACGCCTTTGTACATCTGAACCCGAGTACGACCATGAACAGTCAAGGCCTGAATTCCTATGTCTTGTAAACGTTCTGCCACATCTTCAATATTTTTCGTCGACTCATCCCATCCCAAACGGGTTTTAACCGTTACTGGTAAACGCGTAGCATCTACCACCGCTTTGGTCATGGCCACCATTTTGGGAATGTCCTGCAATAAGGCGGCTCCAGCACCTTTGCAAGCCACTTGTTTTACTGGACAACCGTAATTGATGTCAATTAAGTCTGGCCCTGCTTGAGAAGCAATTTGCGCACAAGTAGCCATCGTTTCGATGGAACTCCCAAACAACTGAATGCCAATTGGACGCTCATATTCAAATATATCTAATTTTTGAACGCTTTTGGCGGCATCGCGAATAAGTCCTTCAGAGGAAATAAACTCGGTGTACATTAAATCCGCACCATTTTCCTTGCAAACTGCTCGGAACGGTGG
>JBILRJ010000353.1:0-3070 GCA_044372695.1 Spirosomataceae bacterium | reverse complement strand
CACGACCAATCACAGGGTCAATTTTTCCTGCTTTGGCCAATTCATTCAAATTCTTACCATATTTTTCTAAAGATTGGTAAGTACCTTCTGCATGTGGATCGTTCACTTTTCTATTTCCTCTAAGTTCAACAATAGCATTTTTAAAATTCTTCACATTTAATCCTAGCGACTTTAACAAATCGGCAACGGAATCATTCCCATCTAAAAGCGATAGGAACAATAATTCTACACTTACATAAGTATCTCCAAAATCGGCCATGAGTTTATCGGCACGAGACAATACTGCCTGCAAGGCATTGCTAGCATAGGGTTGAGTTCCTGAAACTTTGGGATAATTCGCTAAAATGGGTTTCAATTTCTCTTGAATAGGAGCAATGGTCAATCCCAATTTTTTCAATAAAAAGGCAGATGTCTGAGTATCATCTTGCAATATCGCTTGCAATAAATGCCCTGTTTCAATGGCTTGCTGTCCATTTGAACTAGCAAATTCCATTGCATTCTGAATAACCAAACCTGCTTGTGATGTGTAATTATTCGGGTTCATAGATTGAATGTTTGAACCCTCTATTGCAATTCAACATCCAAGCAAATGAATCGGAAGAAATGACAGTAAAATAGCGATTATTGGATGAATTGTGGACAAAAAGGCAGATTGAATTACGAATTATGAGTTATGAAGTATGAATTATGAGGTGTTATTTTTTATTAATGATGTATTAAAAGATGTACGTAAATATTTCTTCATACTTCATAACTCATAATTCATAATTCATAACTAAATACCTAATTCTTCACGCTTTTCACGAATCCAATAATATCTTCACGTAAATTCTTGCTTTGGGCCAACAATTTCACAAAAGCGCTACCTATAATCGCTCCAGAAGAATTTTCGGAGGCTTTTAAGAAACTATTTCGGTCCGAAATACCGAAGCCGATCAATCTTGGATTCGTTAAATTCATGGAAGCGATGCGCTTAAAATAGTCAGTTTGCTCATCACTGATTCCTGTTTTGGCGCCTGTAGTACTCGCAGAAGAAACCATGTAAATAAAACCTTGGCTGATGGAATCAATCTTCCGAATGCGCGCATCACTTGTTTGAGGTGTAATCAAGAAAATATTAAACAAGCCATTTTCCTCAAAAATCGCCTTGTATTCCGACTCGTATTCAGCTAAAGGTAAATCGGGTAAAATCAACCCATCAATTCCAACTTCCTTACATTTCTGGCAAAATTTTTCCACACCAAATTGCAACACGGGATTAACATAACCCATCAATATAACGGGGACATCAATGCTTTTACGCATATCTTTCAACTGCTCAAACAAATAACCGACAGTCATGCCATGATCCAAAGAAACTTGATTCGATTGTTGAATCGTTTCTCCATCTGCAACAGGATCCGAATACGGCATACCAATTTCAATGATGTCCGCCCCCCCTTCTTGTAAGGCCTCAAGCACAAGCATGGTATCGTCTAATTTCGGAAAACCCGCAGTTGCATAAATATTTAAAATGGGGCCATTCGCCTCCTTAAAAACCTTGGATATTCGATTCATTTTAAATTAGGTTTAACTGTTGAATATAGGTAGCTAAATCTTTGTCTCCTCTTCCCGACAAATTAATTACAATCACTTCATTTTCTTTGGCGCCCAGTTTTTCCAACACAGCCAGTGCATGGGCAGTTTCCAAGGCAGGGATAATCCCTTCCAATCGACTTAACTCCAAAGCTGATTCCAATGCTTCCTCATCAGTGATACCAAAAAATTGAGCTCTCCCCGAGTGGAATAAATGCGCATGCAAAGGGCCAATGCCTGGGTAATCCAAACCAGCCGAAATAGAATAAGGTTCTACCACTTGACCATCTTCGGTTTGCATCAATATGCTTTTACTTCCATGCAAAACGCCTGGTTTACCCAAAAAAGTGGTAGCTGCCGAATGGCCAGATTGAACACCTTTCCCGGCTGCTTCCGCCGCAATCAAAGCTGTTCGTGGTTCATCCAAAAAATGATAAAAAGCCCCCGCAGCATTCGAGCCTCCGCCTACGCAAGCAATCACGTAATCGGGATAGTCCTGTCCTATTTTTTCTTTCAATTGAATTCGAATCTCTTCTGAAATAACCGACTGAAAACGAGCAACCATGTCTGGGTAAGGGTGAGGACCAACCACAGAACCGATGATGTAATGCGTGTCAACAGGATTATTGATCCAATGTCTCATTGCTTCGTTGGTTGCATCTTTCAAGGTTTTAGAACCGGATTCCGCCGCAACCACTTTGGCACCTAACATGCGCATTCTGGCTACATTGGGCGCTTGTCGTTCAATGTCAATCGCCCCCATGTACACAATGCATTCCAAACCCATCAAAGCACAAACGGTGGCAGTGGCTACTCCATGTTGTCCGGCACCTGTTTCCGCCACAATTTTGTTTTTCCCTAAGCGCTTTGCAACCAAGATTTGCCCAATTGTATTATTGATTTTGTGTGCACCAGTATGACACAAATCCTCCCTTTTTAGGTAAATATTTGTCTTGTATTTGGCAGATAGGCGTTCTGCTTTGAAAAGAGGCGTTGGTCGCCCAACATAATCCTTCAACAAAGCATTGAATTCTGCTTGAAAACCAGGATCCTCCATGATTTTCAAATAGTTTTCTCGCAATTCTTCTACATTGGGATACAGCATTTCAGGAATAAACGCACCCCCAAAATCACCGTAATATCCACGTTCATCTACATGAAACGAAACTTCTGAGCTAGACATCATCTAATTTTTATCGTTCAAAATTGTTGCTATTACTTTTACTTTTTCTATATCTTTCAAAGCGGGCATAATCTCCAGTTTACTATTAAAATCCAATGCGAACAAAGGATATTTGTTGGTCAAAAGACTTGCCTCAGAAATCCCATCCGCATCCAATCCTCCTGCCAAAAAAAATGGCACATCCAAGATATATTCCGACAAGATACTCCAATCGAAACGCTCCCCCGTCCCTCCCACTTCACTTCCTTTTTTGGTATCCAACAAAAAATAATTAGGCAAGTTTTCAAAATTAATCAATTCTGCTAAATCTCC
>JBILRJ010000352.1:0-3085 GCA_044372695.1 Spirosomataceae bacterium | reverse complement strand
CCCCAATTAGAGGGATCTTTTAAGCCTCTGCCAGCACCAACAACTATTTGGGCTTCCGGTAAAGGTATACTAGTACTTGAATTGGAATGGTTTTCTATTTGATATAAATTAGAAGAATTCAATGATATCGTTTGAAAATCATCGCTGGGGTTAGAAACTGATACAACAGAACTCGATTTAAGTGATTTCGCGAAAATCACAACACAACTATCCGTAGAAACGGATAATTCAGCAAGGGCCTTACCTGAAAATATTTCTTTAAAATACACCTGATTTTTGATTCCAACAATGTTAGAAATCACTGGAAGGTTCAACTTTTTTGAAAGGAGGGAAGCTAAATTTTCAAACTTTAAAGATTTTGCGAAAAAATATTTTGAGCCGTTAGAATGATTCAAAGCATCAAAAACTGGTTCAACTTCATTTAAATTGGCAAATAGGTTAACTTCTGAAATAGTAATTTTATAGTATGTATTTACCTTCGTTAAATTTACTGGCTTTATGGAAGTTTCTTTTGATGAAACAAAATGATATATATGAAGTTCAAAGTCCTCGTATTCACTTTGTATGTCGTTAAAATAATTAACTAATTTTTGAGATGAATCAGTTAATGTATGATTTCTTGATTCGATAAAAATATTAATACGTTTCATGTTGGCTTAAATTAAGGATTCTGACTTTAATATATCGATTAAGGATTCTGCATTATCTGCGGAGATCATAATTTGTTGTCTGTTATTTTCTTTAACAGAACATTGTTTGATTTGAATCAAGGCAGAACTTTTCAGTTCGACAACTTGAATTGTTTTGGTTCTGGCCAACATTATTCCACGCATGGAAGGAATTTTCCATTCAGCTATAGGCTCTTGACAACCCAGAACTACTGGAAGCTGGCATTTAACATTAGCTTTTCCCTCATCCGTTTCAACTAAAATTTCAATTCGATCTTCTCCTAAAACGTCTAATTTCATAACAGGGGAAAAATGATGAAATCCTAATTGATTCGCAACCAATGAATGAACTAAAGCACTATTGTAATCGATTGACTCTTTACCCATTAATATCAAATCAAATGCATTTTCTTTGACATAATCCGTAATTTCATTGGCAATTTGATTAGAATCAACTGAATCAGCATTTATTCTTATTGCTCTATCAGCGCCTAGGGCCAAACATTTACGAATAAGTGGCTCTGATTCTGCATTACCGACATGTAAAACCACAACTTCGGCCTGATTTATTTCTTTGATTTCTAATGCTCTAGAAAGTGCATAATCATCATATGGACCAACAATAAATGTTAAACCATCGTAATTAATTAGGGAGCTTGATTGATCTATTGTAATTTTGGATGTTGTATCAGGAACAACGGAAATGCAGACTAGTATTTTCATGATCTTATAAATTGTTATGCAAGCATACTAATTAGTTTTTAAATATAAAAATGAATAGAACAGAAATTCTTAAAAATGAAGTAAAAAATAATTCGGAGGATCCATTCAATTATTACTTATTGGCTTTGGAATACCAAAAATTAGACAATACAGCTGAGGCAAAAAAATATTTCCAGATTTTGGTAAAAAACTTCGACAAATATTTGGCTACCTATTATACATACGCCAACTTTTTAATATTGCTTAATCAGGAACAAGAGGCGTTAGAAATCATCATGAAAGGGATTGCTATAAGCCAGGAGCAGGATAATAGCAAAGCTGAAAAAGAATTAAAGCAAATGTTGGAACTCCATTTTTAGGAGAGTAAAATTTGCTCAAGATCTTTTTCAATAATTAAATTTTCGATGATAAACTTTTGCCTTTCTGGAGTATTTTTCCCCATGTAATAATTTAGCAGTTGAGATATGGTGAAATCTTTTTCCAATATAACAGGCTCCAGTTTAATATCTTCTCCAATAAAATTCCCGAATTCTTCAGGAGAAATCTCACCTAATCCTTTGAATCGGGTAATTTCTGGTTTTGGACTAAGTTTATTGATGGCATTTTTTCGCTCTTCATCAGAGTAACAATAAATGGTTTCCTTTTTATTTCTCACTCTAAATAAAGGCGTTTCTAAAATATATAAATGACCGTTACGCACTAAATCTGGAAAAAATTGAAGGAAAAAAGTTAAAATTAATAATCTAATGTGCATACCATCCACATCGGCGTCCGTAGCAATTACAATTTTGTTAAATCTCAAATTATCCAAAGAATCTTCAATGTCTAATGCATGTTGAAGTAAATTAAACTCTTCATTTTCGTAGACAATTTTTTTGGTAAGTCCGTAACAATTCAAGGGTTTTCCTCGTAAGCTAAAAACTGCTTGTAATTGAACATTTCTTGATTTGGTTATACTCCCACTAGCTGAATCACCCTCTGTGATAAATAGCATCGTGTCATGTCTATTTTCAGATTTATCATCAGAAAAATGAATTCGGCAATCGCGCAACTTTTTATTATGAAGATTAGCCTTTTTAGCCCTTTCATTGGCTAACTTTTTAATTCCAGCAATGTCTTTTCTTTCACGCTCTGATTGTAAAATTCTTTTTAATAGGGCATCAGCTACGGTTGGATTTTGATGCAAAAAATTATCTAATTCATTTTTGACAAAATCACCAATAAATGATCGAATGGAAGTCGAATTAGAGTCAGGAGAAATCGTACTTGAGCCAAGTTTTGTTTTGGTTTGAGATTCAAAAACAGGTTCTTGTACTCTTATAGCTATTGCACCGACAATACTTGCTCTGACATCTGAAGGATCAAAGTCTTTTTTGAAAAATTCACGGACAGTTCTAACTAAAGCCTCTCTAAAAGCGGCTAAATGCGTACCTCCTTGTGTCGTATTTTGACCGTTAACAAATGAGTAATATTCTTCACCGTATTGGTTGTTATGGGTTATGGCCATTTCAATATCGTTACCCTTTAGATGAATGATTGGGTAGCGATTTTCTTCAACATTGGTCTTTTTAGATAATAAATCAAGTAAACCGTTTTGTGAAAAATATTTTTGTCCATTGAAATTAATTGTCAAACCTGCATTTAAATAGGCATAATTCCAGAATAATGAATCTAAATATTGGGGGATAAAATGG
>JBILRJ010000351.1:0-3101 GCA_044372695.1 Spirosomataceae bacterium | reverse complement strand
GTGTTGATGTATGGTTTTTTCATCAATCTGACCAATTTTGGCATCGACCAAAATTACATTCAACGCTATCATACAGCCAAAGATTCGAAAGCTGCAGCTAAAAGTATTTGGTTATGTGTCATATATTTTGTGCCCGTTTCATTTTTGTTTTTCTTTATTGGAACAGCCTTGTACACTTTTTACATGGAAAACCCCGCTTTGATTTTGGAATTAAAGCAACAAGTTGCTGTGGAAAAAAATATGGCAATAGAGGCGCTCTTACCTTCTGATTATGGCGACCGAGTATTGCCATTTTTCATGAAAACCCAGATACCAAAAGGATTATTGGGCTTGTTGATGGCTGCCTTGTTATCCGCAGCTATGAGTACCATGAGCAGTGGCATGAATAGTTCCGCCACGGTATTTTTAAAAGATATTTATTTACGTTATGTCCAAAAAGACTTGGCTGCGGAAAAGCAGTTGAAAGTATTACATATAGCCACAATCGTCATGGGTATCTTGGGAATCACCTTTGGCATTAGCATGATTGGCGTTAAAAGTTTACTAGATGTTTGGTGGAAATTATCTGGCATATTCGCTGGAGGAATGTTAGGTATATTCTTATTGGGATTCTTGTCTAAAAATATAGGGAATTTAGCTGCCAAGATTGCCGCAGCGACTGGCGTGATCATTATTGCGTGGATTTCATTCAAAGATAATTTACCAGACTATTTAAAAAGCCCATTTGATACCAAAATGACGGTAGTGCTTGGAACGATTTCCATTTTAGGCATTGGCGTTCTTGTTCAAAAAATCATCAAAAAGTCCTAACATGTTGCATCAAAAATTACCCAAAGGCTTTGTTCCCGTCATGATCAGTTCTTTCCATGCAGATTTCACATTGGATCTGGATGGTATTTCAAGATTGACAGAAATGTACATCCAAGCCGGTTCAGTAGGCTTATTTGCCAATTGTTTGTCGAGTGAAATGTACGAATTAACTAGAGAAGAGCGAATCTTGTTGATCAAGACGGTTGTACAAGCTGCCAAAGGCCGAGTTCCTGTGGTGGCCACCGGCACTTTTGAAGGAAGCATCTCTGAAATGGCGGAATTTTCCAAAGAAATTTACGCTTTAGGAATTGACTCGGTCATTGTTTTGAATAATCAAATGGTGAAAGAAGATGAATCAGACAATTTGTTTTTAGAACGCATGGGTGAATTCATGGAACTCACTCCTGGCATTCCTTTGGGAATTTATGAATGCCCCGTTCCTTACAAAAGATTAATTAGTCAAGAAGTGTTGGCTAATTTACTTCCTACCAAAAGATTGGTTTATCACAAAGATACTTCCCTGGACATCGATAAAGTTTCCCAACGAATTCAGATGGGAAATGATTTTCATTTTGGATTGTATGATGCTTATATGGGCCATGCGGTAGCTGTTTTACAAGCAGGAGCCATGGGTTTATCCTGTATACAAGGCAATTATTTCCCAGAGCTGATTGTTTGGCTTTGCGAAAATTTCAATCATCCTGAAAAGCAAAACCAAGTAGCAGAAGTTCAACAATTCTTCAATGACAACATGGATGTCATGCACGATGTTTACCCCATCAGCGCGAAATATGTCCTTCAGAAAAGAGGATTTAACATTGACCTGCACACAAGAAGAGCTGTGGGCACTTTGACAGAAACACAAACCAAAAATTTGGATCAACTTTTATTGGATTACACTCGTTTAACCGAAAATAAGCTTTTTTAACATGAAAAATCAATTCCTAAAATTCGTTTTATTCTTCCTTTTTTGCAGTATTTATGGCTCATTTGCCCAACAATTGGACAAAACTTATGCCGAAAAACTGGGTTTTCCAAAAGGTAAAAAAGTCGTTATTTTCCATGTGGATGATTGTGGAATGTCCTATTCTTCCAACCAAGGAGCCTATAAATCCATTGAACAAGGTGTTGCCACTTCGTGCAGTATCATGATGCCTTGTCCTTGGGCCGCAAGTTTTGTTCGTTACATTCAAAAAAATCACCCGAATTTAGATGCAGGATTGCATTTGACCTTAACTTCCGAGTGGAAAGATTATCGTTGGCCGGCATTGGCTGGATTCCAACAGGTTCCTAGTTTAACAGATAGTGACGCTTGTATGTATCATAGCGTAGAGCAAGTCATTAAAAATGCGAGTCCGGATGATGTTGAAAAGGAAATCAGAGCGCAAATTGCAAGATCAGAAAAATTGGGTTGGAAGCCAACGCATTTAGATTCCCACATGGGCACTTTATTTGCATATCCTCCATTTTTAGAACGATACATAAAAGTGGGAATTGAAACAGGTATTCCGGTGATGTTCCCCGGCGGAAATAACAAAATGCTTTTCGAATCCATGAATCTACCTTTGATTAAAAAACTGAAGTCGGAAGGCAAATATGTGGAGGGCATGAAATTACCGGCAGTCAAATACGGTTTAACAGACATGGGGCCCGAAGCCATTAAAATAGGCGAAAAACTGTGGAATGCAGGTTTACCTGTTTTGGATGATTTACACACCTACAGCGGTGATTGGAAACCTGAAGGAGCCAATGTAAGTGCGGAGGATTGGGGAAAATACAAAGCCCAACAATGGATTTCAACCTTAAAAAACATGAATCCGGGAGTTGCCATGCTGATAGTACATAGCAGTGATATTACAGAAGAATTCAAGTTCGTCAGTGGTTCAGGTGGTTCTCGTTTAGCAGATATGAATTCCATGATGCATCCAGACTTAAAGGCATATATCGAAAAAGAAGGAATTATTTTGAGCACTTTCCGTGAATTATTGGAACGCCGCAAAAAGATTAAATAGATGAAACGATTATTAATCTTTCTATTTTTAACTTCATTTTCAAGCTTAGCACAAAATCCAGCCATTCTTGAATCGACGCTCATTTTTCCGGGTCAAGGAAAACATGTACACGGCAATAGCCATGTACTTTTACCCAATGGAGATTACTTAGCGGTTTGGTTTTACGGTAGTGGTGAAAGAACGGCGGATGATGTCAAATTAATGGGGGCAAGATTAAAAAAAGGAGAAAAAAAATGGTCGGAACCCTTCTTAATGGCCGATACTCCCAATATCCCGGAT
>JBILRJ010000350.1:0-3110 GCA_044372695.1 Spirosomataceae bacterium | reverse complement strand
ATCTAAAAATTCCAAAATATAGGGGTCTTTGATTAGGTCTTTAGCTTTTTCTACTGTCTGTCCTTCTTGCGATAATTTCAAGATGGCTTCTTTATCTTTACTTAAGCTTAATCGTTCATAAAGAGATGAATTAATTTGGCGCTCTAGTTCTCTTACACTCCAGGTATTTTTTTCTATTTCTATTTCATAAAATTTTCTTTCATCCTCGTTCTCAATTCGCATTAAATGCAGATAATGGGACCATCCAATGGATTGCGAAAACACTGTTTTCGTAATCTTATAGGTGATATAAAACTTTCGAATGAGTTCAAGCTTTCTCCTTGAAAAACCCTTGCCAAATTCTTTGGATAATTCCTTTGAAAGATTTTCTAATAAATAATCCCCGTAATTCGAATAATTATTTCCCTTTTGCTCGTGTTCTACGATTCTTTTTCCTAACTCAAAATAGGTTTGAACCATTATGGAATTAACTGTTTTAATAATTCCATATTTCGATTCTCTTAATAATTGAACTATCTGATTTAAAAATACATCAATATTCGGATCTCCTTCTTTCATTTTATTAATGGTTAATTTCTTCAAATATATTCAAATCCTACTTCAGCATAAAAGCAGTTAATGAATTTATCAATTTGTTGATTAATGAATGATCAAGATGTATGAAGTAAGACGTAAGATGTATGAAGGACGAGACAATGAGTAAAAAGGTAATCAAAATAAACACTCAAAAATTGCAATATTCCTTTTACTAAAAAAATAAATCTACCAATTTTGTATACTAATAATGTGCTTTTAAACAATTTATAGGCACATTATTACCCTATTTCAATATTCTTCCAATATTTTTCCCAAAAATATTTTTGCATTTTAACGATTTGCCTTTTATGTTTGCACTATAATCTATAAAAACGATAGAGTTTATAGTGTAATTAAGGATTCAGAAGCATATGAAAAAAGTGAACAACATTATTTTTGGACTAGGGTTTTTATTTTTGTCGTTTGGATTATCCGCGCAACAAGCAAAGACTGTGATTAATTCCACCTTGAGTGGGCAGGTATTTGACGCGAAAACCAAGGAGCCCATTCCCGGTGCCTCCCTGTTCATCAAGGGAACCACCCACGGTGTGACTACCGACGCCGAAGGTCATTTTTATTTTCAAACGGGACAAAAATTTCCTTACACTTTAGTCCTTAGTTTTATTGGTTACCAAAAAACAGATTACATCGCTCAAGGAACTCCGGTGCAAATCTTCTTGAACGAAGATATTCAAGAGTTGAACGAAATTGTGGTTACTTCCAGACGTAGAAAAGAAGCGGTGCAAGATGTTCCCATTCCGATAACCGTGATTGGAGGGGTGAAAGTGGCGGAGACGGGTGCATTTAACGTTAACCGTTTAAAGGAATTAATTCCTTCTGTCCAACTTTACTCTTCTAATCCACGTAACACCGCATTGAGCATCCGTGGACTAGGTACGACTTTCGGATTAACCAATGATGGGATTGATCCTGGCGTGGGTTTTTACGTGGATGGGGTGTATTATGCCCGTCCGGCTGCTACCACCATGGACTTCATTGATGTGGAGCAAGTGGAGGTTTTGCGTGGTCCACAAGGAACCCTGTTTGGCAAAAATACCACCGCAGGAAACTTCAACGTGACCACCAAAAAAGCCAGTTTTACTCCCGGCGCGCAATTTGAATTAGGCTACGGAAACATCGGTTTTATCCAAGCAAAAGCGTCCATTACAGGACCTTTGAGCAAGAAATTTGCGGGTAGAATTTCCTTTTCAGGTACGCAAAGAGACGGATTGTTGTACAATGTCATTTCTCAACAAAAGGTCAATGACATGAACAACATGGGTTTCCGTGGACAATTGTTATATGTCCCATCTGATCAAGTGAAATTGACTTTGATTGCAGACATGACCCAACAAAGACCCAATGGCTATGCCCAAGTGTTGGCCGGCGTAGTGCCTACCTTGCGAGCAGGCTACCGCCAATTTGAGCAAATCATCAAAGACCTGAATTATAGTCCAGTAAGTCGTAACCCTTTTGACCGTTTGATAGACTCCGATACCCCTTGGAGATCCAATCAAGATTTGGGTGGAATTTCTTTGAACGCCGATATTCAAGTAGGGTCAGGAACCTTGACCGCCACTTCCGCTTGGAGGTATTGGAATTGGGATCCTTCCAACGACCGTGATTTTACCGGATTGCAAGCATTGAAGCTGTCGCAAGCAACGTCCAAGCACCAACAATGGTCACAGGAATTGCGTTGGGCGGGCACGTTCTCCTCTAAATTGAGTGCGGTATTTGGGGTATTTGCTTTTGGTCAAAACCTGAAATCAGATCCCGTGCAATTGGAAGAATCTGGCAAAGACACTTGGCGATTTTCTCAAAGTAGCACCAGCGCATTGTGGAAAACTCCAGGATTATTGGATGGTTACGGCATCAAAACCGATCAAAATTTGAACACCTTGAGTACAGCGGTATTTGGGCAATTGGACATCGCTTTGACCAATAAATTGAGCTTAATGCCTGGATTACGCTATAATTACGACAAAAAATCCATTACTTTCAAAAGAGAAACCTATGGCGGATTGGCCACCACAGACCCCGCATTGATTGCCTTGAAAAATTTGGTGTACAGCAATCAAGCCTTTGATGCAGACGTAGACGACACCAATTTTTCCGGTCAGATTTCCTTGGCCTACAAAGCCAACAAATCCTTCAATTCCTTTGTGACTTACTCCACCGGATACAAACCCGTGGGCATCAATTTAGGCGGATTGCCTTCAGCAGGCGGCAAGCCCATGACGGAATTGGCAACCATCAAACCTGAGTCGGTGAAGCACCTAGAATTGGGCGTAAAAACCAAACCCAGTGCAAACACCACCTTGAATTTGACACTGTACAACACCGACATCAAAGATTACCAGACCTTGGTACAAACCCCAGATTTGGCAGTGAACAGAGGGTATTTAGCCAATGCAGAGCAAGTGCGCGTGAGAGGATTGGAAGTAGACGGAACCTGGAGT
Organism: Spirosomataceae bacterium; assembly: GCA_044372695.1. Classification (GTDB taxonomy): domain Bacteria; phylum Bacteroidota; class Bacteroidia; order Cytophagales; family Spirosomataceae; genus Aquirufa. Next base: position 75 of record JBILRJ010000350.1, on the reverse strand, counting down.
TTGACCAAACACTTCTCGTTTTACGGAAACGTATCTTATACAGACGGCATTTACGTCAGCTTCACCAACGCCCCA
>JBILRJ010000064.1:0-11898 GCA_044372695.1 Spirosomataceae bacterium | reverse complement strand
GATGTTTGAAAATGAAAGAGCTTTTGCTTTCCATTTTTTAGGCTCTTATGTAATGCTCTTTAAGTTGTATGGAAATCGAGCGAATGTGGTTTTGTTTCAAGATGACACGTATATTTCGCAATTTCAAAAACGTTTAAAAAAGGACGAGGCGATTGTCTTAAATGCTTTGGATCGTCCTTTGGATCAAAGTTTTGACAATTTTGTTGCCCATGATTCAGAGGCCAATGCCTTGTTTCCCACCTTTGGAAAGGAATGCCAGGCTTGGTTGCGTGAAAAAGGCTTCGATGATTTGAATTCTGTGCATCGTTGGGATTTGATTCAACAATTGTTACAACAGTTGGACCAAGCCAATTTTTACGTTTACGAGCATGAAAAAGGCGTCAGTTTAACTTTGTTGGAACCGCAGGAAAATGTGTTGTGCAAGACCAATGACCCGATCGAAGCGCTCAATCAATTTTATGCGTATCATTGGTCGGTTGGCGAGTTTAAAAAAGAGAAAAACCTCATTCAAACGAATTTGGAGAAATTGCATCTGAGAGCGATGTTGTACCAACAAGAATTGCTGAAACAACAAACGGTGCGAGAAGGGAATGTGGCTTTGGATGAAATTGGACATATTTTAATGGCCAATTTACATGCCATTCCAGAAGGAGCCAAAACAGTGGAATTGCTGGATTTTTATCGAAATAAGCCCATCAAAATCAAATTGAATACTAGTTTGAGTCCCGTCCAAAACGCAGAAAATTATTACCGCAAGTCGAAAAATTTCTCCAAAGAACTAGCCAATTGGGAGGCAAAATTAGCTGCGAAAAATGCCGAGATTGCGGAATTAGAGAAAGCATTGTTGGAGGTAGAAAAATGCCAAAGCAAAAAAGAATTGAAACCTTTTTTGAAATGGAATCAAGCTCAAAATACCCATAAAGCAGATGGGGAGGAATTGCCCTTCAAGGAATTTATCATCACCGGTTGGACGGTTTGGGTAGGTAAAAATGCCAAGAACAACGATTTATTGACCTTGAAATATGCGAAAAAGAATGATTTGTGGCTGCACGCCAGAGATGTTTCCGGCTCGCATGTGATTATTCGTAATCCACAAAACCAAACGGTTCCCAAGCATGTCATTGAGCAAGCCGCCAGCATAGCGGCTTATTATTCCAAACGCCAAACAGAAACACTTTGTCCAGTCATTGTCACCCCCAAAAAATATGTCCGCAAAACCCGCGACTTACTCCCCGGGCAAGTCATCGTAGATAGGGAGGAAGTGGTGATTGTGCGGCCGGGGGTGTAGGTACTAGTTTTTTCTTAAGTAATTTTACAACGAGAGTAAAAAATGGTAAAATTTACTCTCGTTGTATGAATGAGGGCAATTTTTACACTCGTAATTAAAAGTTGCCTCCGTTCAAATGGCACTAAACATAAAACCGCAAAACCCGCGACCTACTCCCCGGGCATTCATCGTGGATAGGGAAGAAGTGGTGTTTGTGCGGCCGGGGGTTTAGCTACACTTATATTTTTTGCTATTACTCAACCTGTTATAAACGCAAAAAACGCTAAGCGTCGTGGCTTGCGTTTTTCGATTTCCTTCTCTCAAATGAGAAATGAACTTAATGCAAAGTTACAAATAAATTTTATTTAAAATTTAAATCACATTTAGCGCCTGATTATTGTAAAAAAATTGATTTTTTTACAATAAAACTTTCCTTATTGTAAAAAATGGCAAATATTTACAATAAGGGATTTGTTATTGTAAATTTTGTCATTGAAGCAACATACAAGCGCAAAAAATGGTAAAATTTACTCTCGTTGGAATAATAGGGATAAAGATTACCCTCGTTTTTTACTTCTTTTAAAAAAGAATTCTGGCTGGTACAAAACTATTTGCAAATGGTTTCAAAAGCATCTTTTACAACTAACGCAATTCGTTTTCTACGTTCCACTAAAAATGTGTCATAGCTCATTTGTTCCCAATTTTCTGGTAATGAATGCCAATAATACATTTTATCTTTTTCAGGTGGAGAAAGTCTCTTCAAATATTCAGGCAAATATTCAGATGGAGATTTATCTGATATAGAGATATTATCACTCCATTCTACCAAAGCAAAATTGGCAATTTGGTTCGTATCTCTTAGTTCTGTTACACCATTTCTTTGCAACCAAGCTTTAGGAAATAAATGGTGTCGTTCTAGTGCCGATTTGTTACTTCTTAAGCCTTCTTGTAATAGATCTGAAACTTTTAACTTGCTAAACAATCCATTTGCACCCAATACGTAAAGTGCGGCATAATACGCATAAAGAGATGGACTAGTAGAAGAAGATGTCGATAAATACATTGGCAAGGTGATTGTCCAAAAATCACTCGTTAATTGAGAAACGATGATGTCGTCCAATACTTTTGCAAAATCTTCAGCTGAATTAATCCCTCTCAATTTCGCCAAATCCATTTCCATGATTGTTTCAGGTGAACCTGTGTAACGACCGGTGATGGATGACATAAAAAACCATTTGCCTATCAATTTTTTCAATTCATATAAATCCATTTTAAAATCTTCTCTTCCAATTAGGAAAAAGATATACGCATATAGTAGATTGTTATCTGAACTGATATAATCTTGACGGGCAAATCCAGCCTGTTTTACTGCCTTGATAAACTCGTGCCAGTTTTGAATATTTAGAGCTTTGGCTTGTGCTTGTTTTAATAATTCAAATTGATTGTCTCTTCGATCCGTGCTAAAAGTACCCGTTTCTAAATCTTTACCCCGAAGGATACTGTACACATATTGAAGTCTTGCCCTACGAAATGCCAAGCCAACAGAAACACGAAGCATTTTGTCTGGATCAGGATCTATTAAATAATTGAATGGCGAGGCATTTTCTTTAGATGGGATACGACACAAGCGACAAAATTCCTCCAAATTTTTTCTGCCATTCTCCCAAAAAACACTCATCAAGGTTAAAATAAAGTCAGCTTGATTCAATGTTTTACCTTGCGAATTTATACGAACAAACACATCCGCAACTTGTTCTTCTGTAATATTAGATGATAGTTCTAAAGCCGAAAATGGATACGATTCCAAATTCTTTAATTGCATGAAAGCATTTTGTATTTTCTCTTCTTCTTGATCCGTAAGTTCAACTGAATTTTTCAGGTTTTGCAAAAATTCATTGATTACTTTAATGATGTTTATATTGGGTTGCCAAATCAATGAAATGTTTTGAAAATATCTTGGATTTTTTCGAATGGAAGCATCTGGTATTTCAAATTTCTCTTCCAATGGATTAAAAGCAATAACAATGGTGGCTTTGGTATAATTCTCTCGAATGATTTCTTGTGCTTTGATTACAGCAAATAAAGAGGTTAGCCTTTGTTGACCATCCACAATCAACAAATTAGGATGTTTTTGCTTGGTTAAAGTGCCGATACCTTTGGTATGCTCTACATTGGCATTGGCCCAAAATAGAAAATAGCCTACGGGGTAGCCCTTATACATACTATCAAACAATTCTCTCACTTTTGTATCAGGCCAAACAAATGGTCTTTGAATATCTGGTAATCCGATAACCCCTAAATCAATTTGTTGAATTAAAGTGGCTAAATTGTAACTAACTTCTTTAAAAACGGTGGCCATTATTTATTTGCTTTAGTTTATGATTGTGTGATAATATATGTTAATGGTGTCGGGCTTTACTTTTGCGAGGGTTTTGGAGCACTAAATTGTTAATACACCACAATTTGATGCGAGGTAAAGTGTTCAATTAACCGCTTCAGACCCCATTGCGCCAAACTACTGTTATCCTCAGTTGTTATATCGGTTTAAATATTTTTTCAATATACTTTTTCACTTCGGGATATTTTATATCTGCTTTAATTATTAATTCACTCATTTTTTTTGTCCCTTTAATATTAAATAATCCGACCATTCCATTCTTTGCATATTCGCCTGAAAAGTCAATTCGAATGCCCTCTTCAAGATTTTGCTCGTTTTTTAATAAATCTACATTGTATAATATTCCTTTTTGTTTAAATGCCGCAGCTTTAACTTTCTGTTCAAGTTTACTAAATTTAAAAGTTGAGAGACTAATTTTTTTCATCAACTCTATAGATAAGAAATAAATTAATTCTGGATAAATAAAATCCTCTATTTCGTAGTTGCTTTTAACTTTACAAGCTTTTAGATCTTCAATTAGTGGTAACTCACCAAAGCAGTTTGGAATGAATTCAATAGTTACAATAATATTTTTTATTGAGTGAATTTTCCCTTGAACTCTATTATATTCTTTTCTACCTTCCTCATCATTATCGAATACTACTCTCAGTTTGGGTTTGAAATCTCTGTCTTTATAGAAATTATTATAAAATTCGAGGTATTTGTCAATTTTACTTGCACCACCTGTATGGATTATATTTGGAATGTTTAGGCCAAAAAACTTTCCCAATTCACTTAAGTATTTTTTATCTGATTCGCCTTCAACAATGATGTTGTAGTTATCTAATAATTCAAAATCAGCGTCAGTAATACCTAAATATTCTCTAATTTTTTTCAGACCATTGTCTGCTTTTATGTCAACCAAACAAGTATTTAACGGATGATATTTAGTTTTTGTCCTTTCATAGAATATTTCGTCTCCAATTTCTAAATCTAGTAAGAATACATTGTCAAGCTTATAGCAATCAATAAATGTTTGAGAATGTGAAGTAATTAAAACTTGGTTGTTTTTTGCAATGTCAATTAAATGTGAATGAAGCTTTTTTTGTAATCCTTGATGCAAATAAACATCTGGTTCGTCTATGCATAAGATTACACTTTTTTTCATCAATTTTGATATCATCTTACTATGTAAAAGAATATAGCCAAGTCTTTGCAGTCCTGATCCTTTTCCTTGAATATTCCTATTAGACAAATCATTTAAGTAAAACTCTACATCTTCTGAAATTAAGTCTTTGAATTTTTTTACATCAGCTGTATTTTCAAAACTAACACTCCAATTTTCATTAAATTCTTTGAATATTGGATTAATTTCTGTTGCTAGCCTATTTAAAATTTCAATTAAACCTCTTGTATAATTATCAAATGAATCCTTGAGTTCTTTTTTTAAACCACTAAATCTCGTTTTTTCGTATTCCAATTCATAAACGTCATCAATTAGATTATTGATAAGATTAGGAAATGAAATGTTAATTGCTGGTATAAAGAAAAAAGCAATTTGATTCAATATCTTTGGAATCTCCTTTGATTCTTGTATTACTTTCGAAAGGTTACCTTCAATTATTTCAATCTTTTCTATTTGCTCATTTTCAATACCGTCAACACCAAACTCTCTTTTAATGATAAATTCAATATCGTTTTTTACAAATGTGATAATAATGTCAGGGTAGGTTGCTCCACCTCTGGAACCGAGTTTGTGATTTGGAACATCTTCTTTTAAAACATAATCACTTGGGTTAAAAAAAATATTTAATGCTTTTAAAATATTTGTCTTACCAGAATTATTAGCACCACAAATTGTTGAAAAATTATTTTCTGTATTTATGTCTAGTTTTAAATCCAAAATTGACCTAAATCTCTTTATATGTATTCTTTTAATTTTCATCTATGGGGTCTTTTTTATAATTGTGCTTAACGGTTTTGAGCTTTACTTTCGGGCGGATTTCGGAGCGAAAAATGTTTAATTTAGGACTAAACTTTATTAGATACATAAGGCTTTATTACAACCACTGAACACCCAATTTGGGGTAGGTGCTGGTAATCACAGTCTTTCTAACCTTTGATTTGATTTCTAAATGTTTTTCCTATTTCCATTATTAATTTGTCATAGTTATCCTTAGTATTTTTATTTAAATCGATTGTCTGTTTAGTAGTTTCTAGATTCGAAATTGACTCTTCATTTCCAGCTTCATTTCGTCTAAAATCTACTAGTCTTACTTTTCCAAATTGAAATTGCTCAAATTCCTTTAGTAATTCCATTAACTTGTTGTAATGATCTTCTTCAATTAAAAGTAAGTTGTCATCAATAGCTATCTTGGTAAGTTTTATTTGCTCACTAAATGATGGAATTTTATCAGGTATTGCATTTTCCCAAAGTTCGTCCGCTTGTAATTTGGTATAAAGTAAAACACGCCACAAGCCATTATAAAGGTCAAATTGTTTTTCAGAATATCTTAGAAATTGGGATTTAGCTTTTTCTAAAGTTGATTTAGTTTCTTCAAGTTCCTTACTATACTTGACTTTAATTCCTTCGAGTTCCGTGCTATGTTTATTGTTATAATTATCAAGCAGTCTCTGTGACAAAAAATCACCAAACCATTTAGATAAACCCAAAATTATAACAGTCGCCCCACCAATTGACAATAATGTTGCACTTAAAAAATTCATAATTTCTGTCAAAGTCATTTCTAATAATTTAAATTGTATTCACGCATTAATTCATTGAGAGAATCTGGGTCAACAATTGTTCCCAGTTTAAATTTATTCTTAGTTAGATAACCATGCATTCTACCCTTTATATAAATTGTTGGTGGAGTACTAGAATATTGGTTATATGGACTCAATGAGGAATATGGACTGCCGTATTGAGAGTATTGATTTTTAATTGAGATTAATGAATATTGGCTACCATAATTACCATATATGTTTGTAATGGATTCCAAGTCATACTGGTTCAAAGTCAATTTTCCCAGAAACTGTCCATCGTCAGCTACCAAAAAAGATTGTCCTTGTTTTACTCTTTCTAATAAATTCATTCTGTGTCTATTATCGTTTTTTTGTACTAGTCATATCGATTGCTGATTAAGCGAAAGTGGCGATTTTCACCACAAATGTTGATGCGGAGAACCAAACTTTGATTAACCACAAATGTGTCTGCGGAGCACTTAACCGCCACTTTTGTCAAACCAGTGTTAGTGGCTGCCCTTCTTTCTATCAATGTTGTTATTCCATTTGTCATAATGTTAGTTTTAAGGAATTACAAAAGGTGGTAAAATAATTTCATTCATGTCATTCAGTTCTAGAATTACTGGTTGCTTTAGTTTGAGAGCTTTTCCAATTGCAATACAATGTCGTTCCTCAAGTGTCGGTAAAAGATTTGAATAGTCAGAACCAATGTAGTTTTCTAAAAATTGTTTTCCAGTGTCGTCAAAAACCCTCATAGCAAAAATGGTATTGCACTGATTTAAAATACTCTTGCTAATATTTGCAGTTCTTTGAGTAACAACAAATGAACCCAAGCCATATTTTCTTCCTTGTAAAATAACTTTTGCAGTTCCATTTGTCGCTGTTTTGTCGCCTTCATTTGCTATTGAGTTCCATTCGGGAACAAGTGAGTGAGCTTCTTCAAAAACAATTAAATATCTTGCTTCTGATGTTTCTCCTAATGAACTTGCTTTAACGATTAATCTTTCTGAAATAATCCTGACTTTTTCCGCTGGGCTTAACTCAACCTTATGCGAAATTTTAAATTGGCTTCCCGCTTTTGAAACGTTATGCATATCGGGATTGATGGTTAAAACTCTTGCAGGTGAAGCTATAAAAGCATCAATTTCTGTTTGAATTGTTGTCTTATATAATGCTTCGTTTCCCCAAGATGATGGGTTGTCGGCATTTCCGTTTGCATTTCCTGCCTTCAATGTTGTTAATGTTGCTGCAACAAAATCAACTTGAACTAAATCTGGTGAAATATATTTTGGGATTTCTCTTGAATATTGGTTAGTTAAGTCAATACAGAATATTTTTACTTCCGTTTCAGCAATTAGTTTTTGTAATAGCTCAAATGTAAGACATGATTTACCGATACCAAGTATTCCAAGAATAGCTGTATTGTGAGTTACAAGTTCGTGAGGTGTTTTAATCGGTATTCCGTAATTGGTATTTGGTAATTTTCCAATGAAGCTACTACTAGCATAAGGAACATTCAGTGGGTCAAGCAAAAAGATTGGAGTATAAATTTCAGGCAACCATTTAACCGTGTTAAGTTCGTTTGATGCAGAAATGAATTTTCCTAACTTTTGTGCAGTTCCTATTGTAAAGCCATGTGTGTCTTTAAATTCTAAACTTTCCTCGTCTGTTCTTGCATCAATTATTTGATACAATACTTCTTCGTTTGCAATTTCAGTTTGAATTATACTTCCTTCTCCAATTCCTCTCTCCTTTTGAAGTTCATTGGAAAAAAGCTTGTTGAATTTTATTTTGTTAATGGTCGAACCCTCCCAAACATTGCCGATTAAATTTTCAAAATTAGCCTTTACTTTATTTGTATTGATTGCATCTCTTACCTCTTCTTCCAAAGCGTCAATATTTAATACATAAACAGCGTTGGTTTTAGAAAAAATTGATTTTTCGCCTGTGAGTGGCATGAGTGTTTTTATATTGAAGGAAATAAGGTTTTGATTTTTATCCCGAAGTGATAAAATCTCTAACCACTTTTTTCCTAACAGTATTCGTTCACTTAAAACAATTCCTACAACTCCGTTTGTGATATTTTCAAGATAAACCAAACTGCCTTTCAATTCTTTTTGTCTAAATGGATTGTCGGTTTGAAGTTCTACTTTGTAAAGGTCTGTGCTTTCGTGTCCTATTACTTGCCCTATGAATTTTGAAGCATCTGTCGTTGAAGTTATATTTTTAAGTTGAGCAGAAATAAAATTCACAAGCCAAACAATGGGTTTGTTTATAGCGAGTAGAAATCCAAAACCAATAAGAACAGGATATTCTTTTTGATTGTAACGAAAGAAAGAAACAACAATGTCAAAATAGAGAAGTGTAAAAACAATTTCTGGTCTTGAAATTTTGCAAATGAAGTCAACCGCAATTCGCTGTTGTTTCTCAAATTTTTTGAAGCCATGCAAAAATATCAATAGTAAACCTAACCCAGTAAAAACAGCACAAGCAATAAACCAATATGGTGTAAGAGATAAGCACTGTTTGCTGTTTAGTCCGATTAGGAATAGAAATATTGCTACCCACCTTGTAATTACGTCAACCGGTTTTGAAAAGTAAGGTTCGGTTATATAAACACTTAAAATTAGGGCAAGTCCTGTTGCAATTAAAACTGCGTTTAAATTGTTGTTTGTGTCAACCAGAAATTGCCAGTCATTGGAAAAATAATAACCAATGCCTAAAATTAAGCCGATGTAAATGGCAACTATTGAAAATCGCTGTTTGATATTTAATTGCATTTCATCTGTGTTTGTGTCAAATTAATTTTCATTTGAAGCTCGATTTTCTTGTTTGCACTGTCGTCATAGGGTTGCCACTAACCCCTTCATACCCGCTACAAAACTTCCCCCACCCCCCCAACCCAAACCTACCCCCCCGAAATTTTTATCGTTCTATTTAATATCTATTATTCTTATAAATCCCCCTTCACCTTCACCTGCCCATTCATCAACATTGGTAATAGCCAATCACGGAGTTCGGTGAGCCTTTGGTTTTCAATTTCATTAATCACTTTCTTCGAGAATAATGGTGCTATTATTTTTTCTAGATCAATAGTAAATTGTTTAGGCGGAATAACAATCCTGCTTTGCTTTAAATGCTCTTGTGTAATATGCCCCATTGTTGTTTTTCGATTTTCAGCCATCATCTTAAAATGTTGTAAATAATTTATCAATTGATAGAAGTAAAAAGATTTCGGATAATTATTAGAGGTTACCTTAAATATATGTTGATTTAAAGCACCCTTACCACTAGTCCATATCTTTACGTCTAAGGATGCTGACCAAGAAAATAAAATATCTCCATTTTCAATAATTGCTTTTTCAGGTATGTCAGTTCTCACAAATTCAGTATTTGAAGAAAATCCCTCGTTCATTTCTCGAATTTTGATAACCCTATAGAAATCAGCTCCTGTTGGTCTATATTTCTGACAAGGCAATCCGTTTTCATAATTGGCAATATCTAATAATGTACCAACTTCCCACCCCTCCGGAATCTCCCTTTTCAACTCTTCATTCCAAACCATTTTGCCGCCGGAGCTTTTATAGGGCTTGCCGTTTTTATCAGGCTTGCCCTGAGCGAAGTCGAAGGGAAAATCAAACTGCACAAACCAATAATCGTACAGCGTTTTTGCCATCGCTTCTAACTCGGCATTGATGCGGTTGTTGAGTTCGATTTTTTCAATAATCAAAGACAAGGTTCTTACTAATAAGTCTTGTTGGTTTCTTTCAGGAACTGAAATAGGGCAATCTCCAAACGTTTGAGCATTTATATTTCCCCTTGTACTTCCAACTGATAAATTTTTAACCCAATTTTTGTATTCATTGGTGATGGTAAAAAACTTTACATATTTTGGATTTACTTTAGTCTTATCTAACGAATATTTAATTAAGAAACCAGCGAATGCTAATTTGCCATTTTTATCTTCATGATAATATGATTTACCCGTAGAGTTTCCTGTGCGTGCAAAAACAATATCACCTTCCTGAAGTAAGTATTTATCGATGTCAGGTGCACTAACACTTTTTTTATCTATATTCAATAATTCGCCATCTTCTGAAATATCCGTAATCCTTAGGTATCGAGTTTTGTCAATAGTATATTCTTCCGCTGATGCCGGGATACCGTATTTTCCCCATTCATCTACGATACACAAATCTTTTAATGCTATTTTCTTATTCATACTTCAACCCATTTAACTGTTTCCAAATTTCCTTTCCCACTATTTTCATCGGATTCATTTTATGCGTTTAAGGTATTACGGGCAATGCGTTCTTTGGCTTCCATCAACAATTGATGCACTTTGGCTTCCAACTCTGCTTTAGAGGGTAAAGCGGTCCAATATTCGGCAACCATGATTCCGTCTTTGTGTAATTCCAATAATTCTACTTGTTCTTTATTGCTTTCGGCACAAAGTATCAAACCAATGGGTTCGTTTTCGCCTTCCTGTTTTTCGTATTTGCTCAGCCATTTGAGATACAGCTCCATTTGTCCTTTATGTGCCGCTTCAAATTTGCCCAATTTTAATTCAATCGCCACCAAGCGTTTTAGTTTTCGGTTATAAAACAAAAGGTCTAAGTAAAAATCATCGCCATCTATAATCATGCGTTTTTGGCGTTCCATAAAGGCAAATCCTTTGCCTAATTCTAAAATAAAGTTTTCTAATTCCTGCAAAACGACTTTTTCTAAATCCTGTTCTAAGTAGGTGTTTTTTAGGTTGAGGAAATCTAAAATATAGGGATCTTTAAAGGTGTTTAATAATTCGGGTTTAAACGTTCCCAATTGAGTATTGGCTATTTCGTTGCGCTCAAATGCTTTACGTTCAATTTGTTGTTTTAAGGCTCTTTTTCCCAAAGATTCTTCTATGACTTTTTGCGCATAAAACATTCTTGCTTCATTAGTTTTGAGTGGAAATAACTCAATAAAATGAGACCAACTCAATTGTGTAGCCAGTGGTGTCACAATCTTAAAATCATTAAAAACAGTGGCAAATTGCATCATTCTACGCAAATTTCTATCGGAAAAACTCCTTCCATATTTTGTTTCTAATTGTCGTGCCACTGTCACGACAATCTGTTTACCATAATCTGCCCGCTTATTTAGCAGTATTTCATCATTTATTCGTTTGCTAATTTGCCAAAACAACTGTGTAAGTGCACGATTAGCCTGTGTAGCAATGTGGCGCTGACTTTGCTCAATCAGTAAGCTAATATCGATTATTAACTCAGTATCTCCATGATTAATTTCCAATTTACTCATACTTCACCCCATTTAATTGTTGCTGAATTTCTTGTTCTAAAATTTTTGATTCGGCAAAAAGGCCATCTAGATTGGCTTCAAACCCATTCACTAAAGGTTCAAATATTGCTAATGTTTTCTTTTCTTCCATCTTTCTTAAATTTTAAATCTATCAAAATCCACGTCTTTCATTTCCAAATTATCATAATTAAAAAAACAGTTCAAATATAAA
>JBILRJ010000063.1:0-11927 GCA_044372695.1 Spirosomataceae bacterium | reverse complement strand
CTATTTTAGATTTTACCTCTTTTTGGCAGATATTAAAGCATGCCGAGTTTAAGTCGCAATTGCCAGCCCAACATTCCGTGGTACCACCATTGGGACTTAAGTCGGTTAAAATCGAAGATATTTTTGAAACAATTAAGCGGGGTGATATTTTGTTGCACCATCCCTACAATAATTTTGAGCCTGTCGTGCAATTGTTGGAGCAGGCTGCAGATGATCCAAATGTATTGGCGATTAAAATTACGCTTTATCGGATTTCTAAAAATTCCCGAATTTCCAATGCCTTGCTAAGAGCTGCTGAACAAGGTAAGCACGTTTCTGTATTGTTTGAGGTTAAGGCACGTTTTGATGAGGAAAATAACATTCGGGAAGCTACCAAATTGCAAAAGGCTGGTTGTTTTGTGATTTATGGAATTCCAGGATTAAAAACACATACTAAATTATTGCAAGTGATTCGAAATGAAGGAGCACATGTAATGAGTTACGCCCATTTATCCTCTGGTAATTACAATGAGGATACAGCAAAATTGTACACTGACATTGGTTTATTAACCACGGATTCACGAATAACACAAGATATTTCTGAATTTTTCAATGTGATTACGGGCCATTCAATGCCCACACATTATGAGCATTTGATTACTGCCCCTCGAGATATGCGCAATCGTTTGGTGGAAATGATTGAGCAAGAAGTGCATGCGTTTAAAAATGGACTATCTGCGGGAATTTGCTGGAAAATCAATTCATTGCAAGATAAAAAGGTGATTGAGGCACTTTATGCTGCTTCCAAAGAAGGAGTTCCTGTTTTATTGATCATTCGTGGTGTTTGTTGTTTGAAGCCTCAGCGCAAAGGACTTTCTGAAAATATTTTCATCAAATCCATTGTTGGGAATTATTTGGAACATACGCGTTTGTACTATTTTCATAACTCGGGTGAACCTAAGGTTTATGGTGGTTCTGCCGATGTAATGGTAAGGAGTTTTGACCGAAGAATAGAATCTTTGTTCGAATTGGTGAATACCAGATCAAAGGAATTAGCGATAACTATTTTGGATTGGAATTTGAGGGATACTTTCAACTCGTATGAAATGCAAGAAGATGGTACTTATTGGAAAATACAAAGCGATACGCCTTTTAACATACACGAAGAATTTTATCATTTAGCAGAGAATGATTTAGTTTCAGAGATTAATTTTGAAAAATACACCCATAATTTAGAAGTCAAAAATTAACTAATACCAATATACCATGGAAAGATTTACCGGCCTTTTAGGAATTGCCCTCATACTTGGAATTTCCTTTTTAATGTCGAATAACCGAAAGGCAATTAATTATCGTACCGTTGGTGTAGGATTGTTGTTACAAGTGTTTTTGGCGGTATTCATTTTGAAGACCGAAATTGGTCAAGTCATTTTTCAATGGTTGGGTGATTCGATCAATACTCTCTTAGGTCAAGCAGACAAGGGTGCTGTATTTGTTTTTGGATCATTGGTGGATCGTGGATTGATGACGAAAGCTTTTGGAGCAGGAAATGATTACATTTTCTTTTTCAAAGTGGTTCCAACCATCATTTTTGTTTCTGTTTTGGTGAATATGTTTTATCACTTAGGTGTTCTTCAACGAGTTGTCTCTGTATTAGGAAAAGGAGTTCATTGGCTAATGGGTGTCAGTGGTGCTGAGGCATTATCCAATGTCGCGTCTACCTTTGTTGGGCAAGTGGAGGCACAAATTATGATCAAGCCTTATTTGAAAAATATGACAAATTCGGAATTGATGGCCTCCATGACGGGGAGTTTTGCTTGCATAGCTGGTGGTGTCATGGCGGTTTATATTTCTTTAGGAGTACCTGCTGCTTATCTATTAGCAGCTAGTTTAATGGCGGCTCCGGGTGCCTTGGTCATATCAAAAATCATGTTTCCGGAAACAGTTAAATCTGAATCGCACGGAGAAATAAAATTGGATACGCAAAAATCACATGCCAATTTGGTGGATGCTATTGCAGCAGGAGCGAGCGAAGGTTTAAAAGTGGGCTTGAATGTCATTGCGATGTTGATCGGTTTTATTGCATTGATTGCCTTGGTGGATGTGGGCTTGGGTCAAATAGGTCATTTAGTGGGTATGCCTACGCTTTCTATGAATTTAATTCTTGGTAAAGTTTTCTCTGTTTTTGCTTTTGCCATGGGAGTTCCTGCAGTAGATGTGGAAGTGGCAGGTGCTTTGATGGGAAAAAAAATGGTGGTGAATGAGTTTGTGGCTTATTTGGATATGGTAAAAATTAAGCAAACGTTGGATCCTAAAACTGTTGCAATTACCAGTTTTGCCTTGTGTGGTTTTGCTAATTTTAGTTCCGTAGCCATTCAAATTGGAGGTATCGGGGAATTAGCTCCATCTAGAAGAAGTGATTTAGCCAAATTAGGTTTTAAAGCCCTGATTGCAGGTACTTTGGCCAGTTATTTATCAGCTACTTTAGCCGGACTTTTGTTGTAATATGAGAATTAATCCCGAAACCGTTGATCGAATCAAACAAACGGCTGCCGTGGCGGATGTCATCGGGGATTATGTAACTGTAAAGAAAAAGGGGGCCAATTATTGGGCATGTTGTCCTTTTCATGGGGAGAAAACACCTTCTTTTTCCATATCTCCTAGCAAAGGAATTTATAAATGTTTTGGATGTGGTAAGGCTGGTGATTCCGTCCGATTCATCATGGACATAGAAGGCTTGGGTTATGGAGAAGCGCTTAGGCATTTGGCCAAAAAATACGGCATTGAAATTCAGGAGGAGGAAATGACGGATGATCAAATGAATCGTCAGAATGAGCGCGAGAGTTTATTCATCATTTTAGAGTATGCCAAAGAATTTTTTAAAAGTCAATTACTTCAAAGCGATGAAGGAAAATCCATCGCCTTGCCTTATTTCAAAGAGCGGGGTTTTTCAGATGCCACTATTCAAACTTTCGATTTGGGATACAGTCCTGAATCTTGGGATTTATTCGTTAAATCAGCCATAAAGGAGGGTTATAGTCAAGAAATCATTGAAAAAGCGGGTCTTGTTACTCAGCGAAATGAAGAAGGTAAGGTTTACGACCGTTTTCGTAACCGAGTTATTTTTCCTATTCACAATGTTTCAGGTAAGGTAATTGCTTTTGGAGCACGAATTTTAAAAAGTGATGCGAGTAAATCTTCGCAAGCGAAATATTTGAATTCGCCAGAAACCGAGGTTTACCATAAATCATCCATTCTTTATGGAATTGCTCAAGCCAAAAATGAAATCCGAAATTTGGATGTTTGTTATTTGGTAGAAGGGTATACAGATGTAATTTCTTTGCATCAAGCAGGAATTAAAAATGTTGTTGCATCTTCTGGGACTTCCTTGACGACCGAACAAATTAAATTAATTGCCCGATTTACCAAACATGTCACAGTACTTTATGACGGTGACCAGGCTGGAATAAAAGCGGCACTTCGAGGAATGGATTTGATCTTGGAAGAAGGATTGCAAGTGAATTTGGTTGTATTTCCTGAAGGCAATGATCCTGACAGTTTTGTTCGTAAAATTGGGAGTGAGGCATTTCTAGATTACATCAAAAAAGAAGCCAAGGATGTTATTTCTTTTCAAGCTAACTTGTTCATGAAAGAGGCCGGTGACGACCCTTTTAAAAAATCCGAGTTGATTAAAGAAATGGTACAAAGCATTTCAAAGATTCCAGATGCCATTCAACGAAGCTTGTTTATTCAAAAAACTGCCTCTTTGATGCGCTTGGAGGAGGATATTTTGATTTCGGAGTTGAATAAAATCCACCTGAAAAGTTTAAAACAAAAATCTCCGAATCAATTTTCCGATTCTAGCAAAGCTCTTAGTGCCCAAGAATACCAAGAACTACAAGGTCTATTTGAACCTTCTGATCATGAAAGTCCTCCACAAGTACAAAATTTGTCTTTTTACCAGGAATCAGAGTGTATTCGATTGATCATGAATTTTGGTCATATGGAAATCAATGCTGTTGCGGCTCCGGGATTAACCTTGACTCAGTATATGTTGGACGAATTGGAGGATACGGAATTTCAGTCAACTATTTTTCATCAAATTTTTACGATCTGTAAAAATGAATTGAGCAAAAAAAATCCATTAACGCCCGATTTTTTTCTTCATCATCCGGAGGAGGAAATTCAAAAACTGGCCATTGATTTTTCTTCCGAAAAACATATTTTGTCTGATGTTTGGAAAGACAAACACGATATTCGCGTGAGCAGAGAGGAAGAAATGTTGGAAGATTTGGCCTATAAAAATGTCCTTCGATTGCGCAAAGTTTACAATGACCAGAAACTTCATGAAGTGTTAAATAGCTTAGAGAAATCGGATGTTTCTCCTGATGCACTCAATGAGTTATTGGTCAAGTTTATTGAATTGAAAGAAATTCAAAAAAATATTTCTCAGGAATTAGGTACTGTGATTGAAAAATAGTCGAAATTTACACCTTGGTGTGTATTTGTAATGATGAAAAATACTCTTCTTATTGGTT
Organism: Spirosomataceae bacterium; assembly: GCA_044372695.1. GTDB lineage: Bacteria > Bacteroidota > Bacteroidia > Cytophagales > Spirosomataceae > Aquirufa. The sequence goes on along the minus strand of JBILRJ010000063.1, from coordinate 7,410 downwards.
TATTGCAGTGTTTAGTTACATCCATCGCTTGGGGTCAAGGTTGCGTAGCGGTACGGCACATGAGTTGTTCGGTGGGAACTGGGACCAACACTACGGCGATGTCGCATCCTGGTTCTTGGCAAGTTGCCTTGGGTTTTCGTAGTTTACATTCCTACAAGCATTTTGTGGGTGCAGATTATCAACCTCAAAGAGAAGCTGCTAACAATAATGTCATTAATGATACTCAATCTTTGGATTTTGGGATAACTTATTCACTGACTGATCGTTTCACTCTTTCAGCGAATTTACCGCTTAGTTTTAATTTACGATCATCCATGTATGAGCATTATGGAAATGCTGTCGCTGGTAATCCGGATCAAAAGAGATTTTCTACTTTGGCGAATGGTATTGGTGATTTGCGTTTGACTGCTTATTATTGGATACTTGATCCATTAAAACATGCCAAAGGGAATTTTAGTTTGGGCCTAGGCTTGAAATTGCCTACTGGGAATAGCAATGTGATGGATGTGGTACATAGGAGAAAATCAGATGGTACAGATTACACAGTGGAAAAGGCGGTAGATCAATCGATTCAATTGGGTGACGATGGTGTTGGTATTAATTTAGAAATTCAAGGTTACCAACAGTTGTTTAATAGGACTTCTGTGTATTACAATGCATTTTATTTATCAAATCCGCGTAATACGAATACTACTTTACAAAATGCACCTGATAAGCCAGTTACGGATGTAATGGTTAAGTTTCATTCTGTTTCAGATCAGTATGCTGGAAGAGTTGGTATAAATTATGTAGTTTCTGCCAAAGCAGGAATTGGAGCTACCTTAGGTGCAAGATTAGAAGGTATTCCAGCCTATGATTTGATTGGCGAAAGTGAAGGTTTTCGTCGTCCTGGATTTATTTTTTCGATAGAGCCAGGTGTTAGCTATACTCGACATAATACCATGCTTTTTGTTTCTTTGCCATTGGCTACTCAAAGAAACCGAATCAAAAGTGCGAGCGATTGGGCTAATAATAAGCATGGAGATGCTGCTTTTGCTGATTACCTTTTGTCCGCTACAATTTCTCAAAGGTTCTAATCAATGAAAAAATCTATTTTGTTTTTTTATTTTGTTTTTTTGAGTAATTGTCTCGCACAAATGCCCCATGATGCTATTTACATGAATAAAAAATCGGCATGTGTTGCGCTAGTTTATGGAAATAATTCTTGGGTAAATTATTGGGAAAATAGTCTAAAAAGAGATAATCAAAATATAGGTAGATTAACTACTCAATCAACCACAATGATGGTCGCTTTTGGTATCAAACGTGATTTGAATTTAATAGCAATTGTACCCTACATCAAGACGAATGCGAGTCAAGGTAATTTACTTGCTCAACAAGGTTTTCAAGATGCCTCGCTTTATTTAAAGGCCAAAACCAAGAGTTTTCATGGAATAACTGCACACGGGGTTTTAGGATTTAGTATGCCAATGACCAATTACGTACCTGATTTTATGCCTATGTCCATTGGTTTAGGAACAAAATCAATGATCATGCGTGGTAATCTTTCCTATAATTTTTCTAAAAATATGTATTTAACGAGCTCTTTAGCTTATCATGCGCGAAGCAAGGTTAGGGTTGACCGAGACTCTTATTTAAGTGGTGGAAAGTTATATCATTCAAATGATGTAGCAGTCCCAGATGCGTTTGACGCCACTCTACGCATGGGGTATATGAAAAAAGATAATCAAATCGAAGTATTTGCTGATCATTTTTCCTGCATAAAAGGGGATGACATCCGTAGAAATGATATGCCCTTTTTAACCAACGACATGACGATGACCTCTATGGGTATTTATGGCAAATATCAGCCCAAAGCTTTAGGGGTGAATGCGAGAATCACTTACGTCTTGGACGGGCAAAATATAGGTCAAAGTACAATTTACAACTTGGGTTTATTGTATCAATTTAAATGGTAAAGTATGAAGTATGTTTGGATTTTGTTCATCACGTTTGCGTTTTTTTCTTGTGATAAAAACATTGAAGAAATAGCTTATGTGCCATACAAGGCCAGTAGTTTAGAGGTAATAGGCGGCGATTGGAAAACTTTTGTTTTGGGTAGTCCTAATGAAGTGCCTATTCCAGCTCCTGTTTTAACCTCCGATTCGAGATACCGTAAAGAAGTTGATTCTTTGAAAAGCATATCTTTGAATGATGCTCAAAAAGCCGCAATTCAATATTGGGGGGTGGGAGTAGTGGTTCGATGGAATGAAATTGCGCGCGAATTGGCAGCTAGATATAACTTACCACCTGCTGTAAATGCATCAGGTATTTACCCTGTTCCCAATCCTCAGGATCCCTTGAAGGACCCCAAGTTTCCTTTTGCCAATCCGCCTTACACTGCTAGAGCTTTGGCCTATTTAAGTGTGGCTCAATATGATGCATTGGTGGCTGCTTGGAAATTCAAATTTCAGTATAAAAGAGCTGCTCCTTATGAATTGGATCCTTCACTTAAACCACTTTTGCCGATTTCCACATTACCCACTTACCCTTCCGAATTTGCTGTTGTTTCCCAAGCTAGTTATGTAGTTTTATTGGCGATGTTTCCAGGGGAAGGGCCTTTTCTTAAACAGAAATTGGAAGAGGCGAAAAATGTTCCTATCTGGGCCAAAATTCATGTTAGTTCTGATGTAAATGCCGGTTTAGGTTTGGGTGCAGCCGTGGCCGCCATTGTGATGAATCGGGCAAAAAGTGATGGAATGAGTGCCGCTAATGACCAAAGTATCGTGCCTAATTTAATAGCTAATTCCAAATCCTTGGGTTTTTTGAATCCTTGGAAAAGTCAAGAAATCCCTGAACGTCCACCGATGTTACCTAATTATGGAAAACTAAAAACTTGGAATTTTGATCGAGCTACGCTTGAATCGATTCGTCCTGTGAAACCTTTTTTAGAGGGCTCCAATGAATTTAACAAAGATTTACTTGAATTAAAAAATATTCAAACAAATCAAACTCGAGATCAAATGGCAATTGCTAATTATTGGTCGGATGGGCCAGGTTCATATACACCACCTGGTCATTGGCATCGTTATGCTGGAAATGCTGGAATTGAAGCTAAATTTGCTGAAATTAGGATGGCACGAATGTTTGCCTATTTGGGGACTTCGCTAATGGATGCTGGAATTGCTTGTTGGGAAGCAAAATATTTTTATTATAGCCCCCGTCCCCAACAATTAGGACTTAAAACCTCTATCGGTTTGCCTAATTTTCCGAGTTATACTTCTGGGCATTCTACCTTTTCTTTTGCGGCATCAACCGTATTATCTGCTTTTTTCCCTAATAAAACGTCAGAATTTAATGCTTCAGCTCAAGAAGCTTCCGAATCAAGAGTTTTTGGTTTGATTCACTTTCGAGTAGATTGTTCAATGGGTGCTCAGCACGGTAAAATAATTGGTGATTTTGCTGTTAAAAGAGCAAAGGCTGATGGGGCTAATTAAATCTCAATATCGAAATTATTTAATTCAACATCGCCTTTTTAATTATGAATTATGAATTATGAATCAATTTAAAATTATTTCATAACTCATAATTCATAACTCATAATTCTATAGTCCTAGAATTTTTTTATTGAACTCTTCATCCGCTCCAGAACCCGCAAAATCATCAAATACTTTTTCAGTGGCTTTGATGATGTGACTCGCAATGAATGGCGCACCTTCCGTCGCTCCTTGTACAGGATCTTTGATGCAGCATTCCCATTCTAAAACAGCCCAACCTTCATACCCGTATTGAGTTAATTTAGAGAAAATACTTTTGAAATCTACCTGTCCATCTCCCAAAGAACGGAAACGACCCGCACGGTTAATCCATGATTGATACCCTCCATATACTCCTTGTTTACCGGTTGGGTTAAACTCCGCATCTTTTACGTGGAATGCCTTGATTCGCTCATGATAAAAGTCGATGTATTGTCGATAATCCAATGCCTGCAAGACAAAATGCGATGGATCGTACAATAAATTGGCTCTTTTGTGGCCATTTACTGCCTCCAAAAACATTTCAAAACTGATTCCATCGTGCAAATCTTCTCCCGGGTGAATTTCATAACACAAATCAACTCCACAAGCATCGAATTCATTCAAAATAGGCATCCATCTTTTACCTAATTCCGCAAAGCCTTGTTCAACTAATCCAGCGGGTCTTTGAGGCCAAGGGTAAACCGTATGCCACATCAAGGAACCAGAAAACGTTGCATGAGTATTCAATCCTAAATTTTGAGAAGCTTTGGCTGCATATTTTAATTGTTGCACTGCCCATTCCGTTCTGGCCTTTGGATTTCCTTTTACAGCGTCTGGCGCAAAGGCATCGAAACCTAAGTCATATGCAGGATTTACCGCGACTAATTGGCCTTGTAGGTGTGTGGAAAGTTCAGTAATTTCCAATCCTTTAGAAGCCAACATTCCTTTGATTTCATCGCAATAGGTTTTTGACTCTGCTGCTTTTTGTAAATCAATGCATCTCGCATCCCAAGCAGGAATCTGTATTCCTTTGTAGCCTAAAGAGGCCACCCAAGTAGAAATATTTTCTAAATTGTTAAATGGGGCTTCATCACCCATGAACTGTGCTAAAAAGATAGCTGGTCCTTTAATTGTTTGCATAGTTGATTCGATTATATTTTAACCCAAGCTTGTTTACGAGTACTTTCTAATATTTTTTCGCAGATCAATAGTTCTCTGTAGCCATCAGCAAATGTAGGGAAACTCGGTTTTTCGGGTTGTTTTCCTTGCTCAATGGCCGCATACACTTCCTTGAACAATTGCTTCGATGTATCAGAAAATCCTTCATTGTGTCCACCTGGGAAAGTCATAATGTCTCTGGCTTCAGGATATGCCAAAGAGGGATCTCTCATTAATACTTGGTTTGCTTTATCTCTATTTCCAATCCATAATTCATTCGGCGCTTCTGAATTGAAGGCAAATGTTTGATTGGAACCTGATATTTCCAATTTCAATTGGTTTTTACGACCAGCTGAAACTTGAGATACGGTTACAGAACCCCTGTTTCCATTGTCGAAACGCAATAATACATTGGCATGATCTTCGGTATTGATTTGAACATCTGCATAATCTTCTGGTTGTAGCATTTTTCCAGAATAAGTCTCTACGGGCTTTAATGGCTTTTTACGAATCGGATGTACCGTATTAAAATCAGCCATTACTTCGACGGTTTTTAGTCCCGTGATGTATTCAATGATGTCCAATAAGTGGGATCCAATGTCAGCAATGGCCCTAGAATCTCCAGATTTATCGGGTTCTAAACGCCAGTTATAATCGGTATTGTAAAATAACCAATCTTGTAAATAACTTCCAATGATGGAAAATATTTCACCTAAATCTCCTTTTTCGCGCATGGTTTTCATTTGACGAACCAATGGGTAGTAGCGCAAATTAAAGTGGACCGCATTAACTAAACCCGATTTCGCAGCCAATTCTACCAACTCCTCAGCCTCATGTAAATCTTTTGCTAAAGGTTTTTCACAAACAACATGCTTTCCTGCTAATAAGGCGGCTTTTGATTGAGAGAAGTGCAAGAAATTGGGTGTGCAGATATGGACACTTTGAATATCATCTTGTTTCAATAACTCCTCAAATGTATACCAACGGCCAATGCCTAATTGCTTTGCTTTTGCTTCAGCTAATTCAATCGTTACTTCACAAAGAGCTGCAACTTCCACATTGGGTAGTCTTCTCAAAGCTTCAATGTGCGCAGGTCCGATGAAACCTGTACCTACTATACCAACTTTAATTTTATCCATGATGATCTAAAAGATTATATTTTAAATTTTGTCCATTTGTTTTGATGGTCTCTTGACGACCTCACGACATTTTCTATGAATGCCATCCCATTAATTCCCTCTTCAATTCCTGGGAAATCGTAGATGGGATTTTGCGGCTTGCCTTCCCATTGCGCTCTTACTGCTAGGGCGAAATTCCGGTAAATATTGGCAAATGTTTCTACATATCCCTCTGGGTGTCCCGCCGGTTGGCGTGTATGGGCGTTTGTTTGGGGGGATAAATTTCCAACTCCTGTACGAATGTTTCTACTTCCGCCATCTCTGGATTTGATGACCATGGTATTCGGTTCCATTTGATGCCAAACCAAACCGGCTTTTGAACCATAAATCCTGAAGTTGAAATCATTTTCTTCTCCATTACAAATTTGACTACAATGTAAAACCCCTCTTGCTCCATTATTATAATGAATCAAAATATTTCCATCATCATCTAATTGTCTGCCTTCTACGAATATGGTTAAGTCGGCGCATAATTCATCGATGTGTAATCCCGTAATATATTCAATGATATTTTCGGCATGCGTACCAATGTCGCCAATCGCACCAGCTGCCCCACATCTTTCTGGGTCTGTTCGCCATGTTGCTTGTTTTTGACCTGTAGCTTCGACCAAATCAATTAACCAACCTTGCGGGTATTCGACAATGATTTTTCTTATTTCTCCTAATTCACCTGTATCAACCAAGTGTTTGGCCTCCTTGATCAAAGGGTATGCGGTGTAATTATGAGTCAAAGCAAAAATTAAGCCTGTTTTTTCAATGATGGTTTTCAATTCTTTTGCCTCAGCTAGGTTCAAGGTAGCAGGTTTATCACAAACCACATGAAAGCCATTTTCTAAAGCGAATTTGGCTGCTGGAAAGTGAATGTGATTGGGAGTGACAATCGAAACAAAATCCATGCGCTCTCCTTCTGGCAAAGACTTTTCTGCGAGAATCATTTCTTCGTAACTTGCATAAACCCGTTGAGGGTCTAAATAGAGTGCCTCACCGGTGGCCACTGATTTTTCAGGGCTAGAACTAAATGCTCCACAAACTAATTCGATTTCTCCGTCTAATTGTGCTCCTCTTCGGTGGACGGCTCCGATAAATGCTTCCAAACTTCCGCCAATCATACCCATTTTCAATTTGCGGCCTTGGCGACTTTTAGCGAGGGTAGAAGTACCTCCTTGAATCATAATTTTAAGATTTAGTATTTGTACAAAAATAGGGCATTATTTGAATAATATGAGCAAAGTTTTGAGTCCTTTTTTCATTTTTTTACAAAATATTTTCAAAAATAGATGAATATTTAAAAATCTTTTCGTTTTTTTGAATTGATTTTTTTAATAAAATATTTGAATTTTTCAAGATTGAGTATTTTTCTAAACCTTTATATTAAATTAAATTCTTATGAACCAATCAGTTAATGCCAACCGTTTATTTCTTGCGAGTTGTTTTGCACTCATTACGACTGCTTTTTCTTTTAGTATCAGAGCAGGAATTTTACCCCAATTAGGATCTGAGTTAAGCTTGGATAATGTTCAATTAGGACACATCAATCAAATGTGGTTTTTAGGTTTTCCTATTTCCATGATTTTAGG
>JBILRJ010000349.1:0-3131 GCA_044372695.1 Spirosomataceae bacterium | reverse complement strand
GTATTAATGATGGGAGAATTGTTTCAAAATAACCATCACAAACTACCCAATCGAGTGAATTTTGCCACGAAGTGGTTTGAGATTGATCCTACATTTCCGATGATAAAATTATTGACATGGTTAAAAATCATCAAGCCTAACGTAAAACCTGCGGATGCAAAATTTTAACGGCATCATTGACAAAAAAAGGGATGAAATAAATTCATCCCTTTTTTTATGTTCAAAATAGCTAAATTAAAATTCATCCATCTCAAACTTTTCTAAATAATCAGAAACTCTTTTTAGAAAACCTCCGCCCAATGTTCCATCAACCACACGGTGATCATAGGAATGGGAAATAAACATTTTCTGCCTAATTTGTACTGAATCACCAGTTGAATCAGTAACAACGGCAGGCTTTTTTTCAATCACCCCAAAGGCTAAGATTCCTACTTGAGGTTGCACAATGATAGGGGTTCCCATTAAATTACCAAAGGAACCAATGTTTGAGATGGAATAGGTTCCTCCCTCTAAATCTGAAGGTTTTAATTTGTTATTTCTGGCCCTATTTGATAAATCATTCACCTTTCGAGTAATTTCCAAGAGAGATAAAGTATCTACTTCATGAATAACCGGGACGATTAAATTACCATTTGGCAAGGCAACGGCCATTCCAATATTAATTTGTTTGTGTTGTACGATGTAATTACCCTCTACAGAAATATTCATTCCTGGAAAATCCAGCAATGCTTTGGCAGTCGCCATAATCAATAAAGGAGTATAGGTAATTGGCTCGTTGAATTTAGCTAAAAAAGAATGTTTGATTTTTTCTCTCCAAGAAACTAAATTGGTCATATCAGCCTCTAAAAAAGAAGTAACATGTGGAGCTATTCGTTTAGAATCAACCATCCGCTCAGAAATCATCTTGCGCATGCGATCCATCTCCGCAACTTCGTCACCAGGTAATCTTAAACCAGGACCTTGACTTAAAGTTCCGGATGAAATAGAATGTTTTGAATTTCGTATCGCAATGTAAGTAAGTACGTCTTTTTTAGTAATTCTTTGATCTAAACCAGTGCCCTTAATGCCATTCAATTCTCTTTGTGACACATTCTCTTGTATACAAATTTGCTTGATTAAAGGAGAAATCCAAGGATTAGATTGATCATCTGATTTATCTAAGTTTCCTAAAGTGAGATCCATTAATTTACTCAGATCATCTTCCAATGGAAATAAATTTTGTGGCGATGGGCTAGAAGAAATTGGTAGACTATTTTCGATGGCTTCAATCGTACAAATGGCTTTACCAATGGTAGCTACATCACCTTCAGCAACAAGAATACTTTTTAATATCCCAGCAATAGGACTGGGGACTTCCGTATCAATTTTATCTGTAGCTACCTCCAGAATAAATTCATCTGCCTCGATGAAATCACCCGGCTTTTTCAACCACGTTAAAACGGTCGCCTCCATGATACTTTCGCCCATTTTGGGCATAATAATTTCTACAACTGCCATGCAATTTTAGATTATGCGTTTAAAATATTTTTTCTAAGTAGATTCAAACAATTGATGGTACTCATATGAATGTTTTGAATGCGGGTACCTCCTAAAGTTAACTTTTTCACAATTGTACCTTCAGCGCTTGATAAGGCAATAAAAACAGTTCCAACGGGTTTTTCATCACTTCCTCCATCAGGACCAGCGATACCAGATGTTGCCAAACCGTATCTTGAATTCATTTTAAGTCTCACTCCCTCGGCCATTTCCCTGATACATTCTTCACTAACGGCACCAAAGTTTTGTAAAGTAGACTCTCTAACGTCCAAAAAATTCATTTTCACCTCATTGGCATAGGCTAAAATCCCTCCTTTAAAGTAACGAGAGCTACCTGGAATCGATGTGAATTTATGAGCTAAATAACCGCCTGTACAACTCTCCGCGACAGAAATACTTGCATTTTGCTGCACAAGTAATTCACCAACAACAGATTCTAAATCATCATTTTCAAAACCAAAAATGTAATCTCCAGCAATGGGAAGTAATTTCTGAAAAGCAGCTTCAATGTCATTTTTGATTTGATCCTCATCAAGACCAAAACCAGTAAGTCGTAACTTGACGATTCCCAAACTTGGTAAATAAGCTAACTTAATGTGTTCTGGTAAAGCTAACTCCCAATCTTGTATCAAATCCGATAAATACGATTCTCCAATACCTACTGTTTTAATTAATTTATGGACAATTTTAGGTGTTTTAAAATACTGAGCAACTTTAGGAAGAATTAATTTTTCCATCATCGCTTTCATTTCAAAGGGTACTCCAGGCATAGAGACCCAAACAACGCCAAACTCATTGAACCACATACCTGGCGCTGTTCCTTGGGCATTCTGAATAAATTCCGATTTAATTGGAAGTAAAGCTTGGTCTTTATTTGAATCAGATAACTCGCGACCACGATTTTGGAAGAAGATGGTCACATCTTCGAGCGCCTGTGGATGAATCTGCAAAGAAGTTTCAAAAAATTGACAAAGTAAATGCTTGGTTAAATCATCTTTGGTTGGCCCTAAACCACCTGTAATAAATACCAAATCTGCCCGATTTTTTGCTTCGTTCAATATAGACAAAATGGCCTCACTTGAGTCCCCAACAGAAGATTTACGAACAGTTAGGATACCTAGTTTGTCCAATTCTTGACTAATCCACTGGGTATTTGTGTCTAAAATCTGACCGTACAAAATCTCATCTCCAATCGTAATTATTTCTGCTCGAACCATTTAGTTTTCTTACTTTTGTACAAAATTACAATTTATTATCCATAGCACGATAAATGCTAAATTGAAAAAAGAATAAAAACCCATGAAACAATCAGAAATAAATTTCAAAATTACTTTGGATGATCAAAACATTCCTGAACACATTACTTGGTCGGCTACGGATAATCCCAACGAAGGAATTGAAGAAACGCATGCTATTTTGGTAGCCACGTGGGATCCCTATCATAAAGGAACATTGACATTGCCACTTTGGACGAAAAGTATGGAGGTTTTAGACATGAAGAGATTCTTTATAGAGGTTTTAGGTACCGTATCAGATGCATCCATCCAAGCGACGGGAGATCAAGTTTTTTCACAAGAAATTGAAAATGTCTGCCG
>JBILRJ010000062.1:0-12001 GCA_044372695.1 Spirosomataceae bacterium | reverse complement strand
TTCTTTTTCTGAGGCATTTCTTTTTTTGAAAAAAAAGAAACAAAAAAACTTTTTTCTTTTGCTTAATCCAAGACGAATCCGCAAGCGGAACGATTTTCACTCCGCTCTCGGCTATTTTCTTTGACCCCGTCGCACATAGCCCATGCGCATTGTCAAAGCTCCGCCTACCGCTTCGTTCAAATCTTTCGTTAGGATTAAGCGTTGGCCATAAATAAATTTTCATAACGAATGATCCAAATGTTTTTTAACCTTTAATTCGCATTAATAGGTAAGAAGTAATAGGTAACAAGGGAAGAGGTTTGAGGTAGAGACGCACGGCCGTGCGTCTTGAGGTAAGTGATGAATGATAAAATTTTGTTAAAAATTAAAAAAGAGGAAAACGATGCCATTTAGACCCGATTTCCTCTTTCTCTTTTCTCTTTTCTCTCTTCTTAAGCTGTGGCGGTGTTCATCACCTCTGTTTGCTTACGAATAGACTCTAAATGCACTAATTTGAATAATTCTTCAATAAATTCTGGATACAAAGCTAAGCCTTTTGCTTGGTTGGCACGATCACCATGTACTTGCTTCCAGCGGTCTAATTGAAGTACAGCCACGTTGTTATCGCGCTTGTACTCACCCAATCTTTCAACCACTGACATACGAGCTGCCAAGACCTCCAACAATTCACGATCGATGTTATCAATTTTCTCGCGAAGTGCAGATAATTCATTGGTAAAATCAGCACCATAATTGGATTTTCTTACATCAAGAGATTTCAACATTTCTCCCAATTGCTCTGGAGTTAATTGCTGAGATGCATCTGACCAAGCAGCATCTGGATCACGGTGAGATTCAATGATCATACCATCGTAATTCAAATCCAAAATTCTTTGAGATAATTCAGCCAAATAAGCACGTTTTCCAGCCATGTGAGAAGGATCTCCAATCAAAGGCATTTGAGGAAATAAACGTTTTAATTCAACAGCCATTGCCCACATTGGAGAATTCCTGTATTTGGTTTCTTGTGCATTCGAAAAACCACGGTGAATTGCACCGAGTTTTTTGATGCCTGAGTTTTGTAAACGCTCAAAAGCGCCTACCCAAAGTGCTAAATCAGGATTAACTGGATTCTTAACTAGGACAGGAACATCCACTCCTTTTAATGCGTCTGCCAAATCTTGTACGTTGAAAGGATTAACCGTTGTACGGGCACCAATCCACAAAACGTCCACACCATATTTCAGGGCTAATTCAATATGCTCAGGAGTAGCTACTTCGATAGCTAAGGGTAGACCTGTTTCTTTTTTTGCTTCCACTAACCACTTCAAAGCGGGCTCACCCATCCCTTCAAAACTTCCAGGACGTGTACGTGGTTTCCAAACGCCTGCACGCATGATGTGTGCATAGCCTTCTGCTTTGATTCTTCGAGCAGTTTCTAAGACTTGCTCCTCAGTTTCAGCTGAGCAAGGTCCTGCAATGATAAGAGGATTACCGTTGGTGTTGATCCACTCATTCATCGGTACAATTTCTAAATTGGCATTCATAATAATTCTAAGGTTAACTAGAGCAGAGGCTCAAATATGTATTATAACTAATTTCTAAAAAAACCGATTTCCAATAAAACTTATTCACTTATATTTGCAAGCAATTTCAAATACAATGAAACAAACTAATCCATCGGAAACAAAACAATTAAATTTATCTTTCGAAGATACTGAGATTGCTTTTGCTTCTAAAAACAATTTTCAACTGACTAAATCATATTGGATATTCGCCATTATGAACCTAAATTGGCTTGTAAAGTTAGGGACTTTTTTGATCAAATTATTCCTTTTCCTTCATTTTCCGATAAAAAAACTCATAAAATTGAGCATTTTTCAACAATTCTGTGGAGGAGAAAGTATTGATGAAAGCAATTCGACCATAAAAAGACTCAGCGAGTCAAAAATTGGAACCATCCTAGACTATTCCGTAGAAGGTGAAGAAAGTCAAAAATCATTCTTACTTACCAAAAACGAAATAATTAAAACCATTCAAAAAGCAAACAATAACGATTCCATTCCATTTGCTGTTTTTAAAATGACGGGAATTTTTAACACCGAATTGCTTGAAAAATTTCAAACTGAATTAATATTTTCAGATTCGGAAAAAGAAAATTTTGATGAAAGTAAAACCTATCTTCTCGAAATATGCCAATTAGCTTCTGATTTAGGGGTACAATTATTTGTTGATGCAGAAGAAAGTTGGATCCAAAATAGCATTGATGTACTTACCTACGAAATGATGCAGAGGTTTAATCAAGAAAAGGCCATTATTTTCAATACCTATCAAATGTACCGGGTAGATATGTTAGATAATTTGCGTTTGGCCATTGAAACAGCCAAAAAATCGAATTACTTCTTAGGCGTAAAATTAGTTAGAGGTGCTTATTTAGAAAAAGAAAGACAAAGAGCACATGAAGAAGAATATTCAGAACCTTTGCACAAAGAAAAAAGCGCCACAGATAAAGATTTCAATTTGGGTTTAGGTGATTGTTTAGACAACATAGCAAACACGACATTCTGCATTGGTACCCACAATGAAGAAAGCTGCTTAACCTTGTGTCGTTTAATGTTTGATCGATTCATTCCAAATAATCACCCCAACATATATTTTGCTCAATTGCTGGGAATGTCTGACAACATTAGCTATAACCTAGCTGCACATGGTTACAATGTGGCCAAATATGTACCATATGGCCCTGTAGACGCAGTAATGCCTTATTTATTTAGAAGAGCGGAGGAGAATAGTTCCATAGCTGGCCAAACTTCCAGAGAATTTACCCTTTTACAAAAAGAAGTTTCGAGAAGAAAAAACAATGAAAAATAATCCACTGAAGTACTTTTCAATTAGTTTATTGGTCATTGTCTTGGACCAAGCCATCAAAATGGCTGTACACAAGTTCATGGAACCGGGATATTTCGGACAAATAGAAGTCATTGGATCATGGGTGAAATTGCACTACACCTTAAACCCCGGTATGGCATTTGGCATCCAATTAGGATCCGAATATGGTAAACTTATGTTGACTAGCTTTCGCATTGTTGCCATGTTTGGTATTGGCTATGGTTTATTTAATTTAAGTCAGAAATCTTCACACCAAGGTTTATTGGTCTGTGTGGCCATGATCCTTGGCGGGGCAATTGGCAACCTAATAGATTCGGTCTTTTATGGTGTTTGGCTAGGAAATGCACCTGAATCGGCTCCATTTACTTGGTTTCATGGTCAAGTAATCGACATGTTTTTCTTCGATTTTTGGGAAGGCTATTTGCCTCAATGGATTCCATTTTGGGGTGGCAGCTATTACTCTACTCCTATTTTTAATTTAGCAGACGCCGCCATTTTTTGTGGGGTCCTTGCCATATTAATTTTTCAAAATAAGTTTTTTGGTGAAACGGAAAAGTAACACCTTGTTGTTTATTTAAGCCACCAAAAACGTACATGGAAGACCAATACTACTTGTTTTTCTTTCTCGCTTTATTAGCTGAAATCATTGGCACAGTGAGCGGTTTCGGTTCTTCCATCCTATTTGTACCCATCGCAGCCGCTTTTATCGATTTCAAATTGGTCTTGGGCATCACCGCAGTATTTCATGTATTTAGCAACCTATCTAAAATAGTCTTGTTTCAAACAGGAATCGACAAGTCGATTGCCCTAAAATTAGGTGTGCCAGCTGTCATTTTCGTAACAATCGGGGCCATTCTGACTAATTATATTCCACAAAAAGAAATTGAAATGGGCATGAATTTGATCATTCTTGCCATTGCTATCTACCTAATTTCTGGACAAGCCAATAAAATCCAACAAACTAACATCAATTTATATGCAGGAGGTACAATTTCTGGCTTTTTAGCAGGTCTGATTGGAACGGGCGGTGCCATCCGTGGGATCACCCTAGCTGCATTCCACCTAGAAAAAAATACCTTCATTGCTACTTCCGCCTTGATAGATTTGGGAGTTGATAGCAGCAGAGCTGTGGTGTATATTTACAACGGTTATTTTTTAAGCAAACATTTGGTATTAATTCCATTTTTGATTCTCATCAGTGTGCTTGGAACCTATTTAGGTAAATTAATATTGACCAAAATTTCAAACGAATTATTTAAATACGTGGTTCTTGGGGTCATCATACTGATGTCATTCGTACAAACAGTGAAATATTTTTTCCAATAATTCGACTATTTTTTACATTCAACTATTTTTTTGCTTTTTATTATCGTAATATTGCAATGTAATAAATTTGAAATGGGAGTAACAAAAACCAATTTATTTTCCGAGCAGCAAAACCAACTCGCACTTTACGCCAAAGTAATGGGTCATCCAGCCAGAATTGCCATTTTGGAGCATTTATTAAAAACCAATACTTGCATTAATAGCGATTTAGTCACAGAGTTAGGCTTAGCTCAAGCCACCATTTCTCAGCATTTGAGAGAACTAAAAGAAGTGGGAATGATTCAAGGTAGCATAGAAGGTGTTTCCATCTGTTATTGCATCAATCAAAGCAAATGGGAAGAGGTTCATCAAACCTTCGTCCATTTTTTTAATCAATATGTTCAGCCATCCATCAATAAATGTTGTTAAATATGCAAAATTCAGCCATTTTTCCTCGTATGCACGTCTCGCTTTATGTGAGTAACCTAACAGCCAGCGTCAATTTTTATACCACCTTTTTTGGCAAACCTGCAGATAAAATTAAAACTGGTTATGCCAAATACATTTTGGATTCACCATCTTTGATTATTTCCTTCATCGAAAATCCAAAAAGAGTACAATCCAATTTTGGACATTTGGGTTTCCAAGTTGCAACACAAGAAGAGATGATGTTCAGATTAGAACAAGCCAGAAAACAAGGTATTGTGTCGAAAGAAGAAATCGGAACGGCTTGTTGTTTTGCTGTACAAGATAAGTTTTGGGCAAATGATCCAGATGGAGTTCAATGGGAAGTTTATTATTTCCATGAGGATGTCGAGTTCAATGACCCGCATTATGAAAACAAAGATTCTGAGGCATGCTGCATGCCTGTACCCCAATTAGAAAAAATCGAGCAATCACTCAGTGATTTACCTATAGCAAATGCTTGTGCTCCCGGTTCTGGATGTTGTTAAAAAAATATAGCCATGTTAGCCCAATTAGAAAATAAACTAGACGAAATATTTGCCTTAGCCATCAGCGAGGAGCGCAAGAAAATATTGCAAGTTTTGATTGAATATATCCAAACAAAAAGAAAAAAACAGGAGCCTATTCGATTGAATTTTATCTGCACGCACAACTCAAGAAGAAGTCAATTTGCCCAAATTTGGGCACAAACTGCCGCAGATATTTACGGAATTCCAGCCCAATGCTTTTCTGGCGGGGTGGAAGTTACCGCCTTCAATGAACGAGCAGTCGCTTCGATCGAACGATTCGGATTCAAAGTGGCCAAAAGAGGCCATTCCAATCCGATTTATTTTTTGTATCACACGCAAGATGCACAGCCAATCATTGCTTTTTCCAAGGTGTTTGATGATGAAACAAGTGCAAAAAATGGATTTGCCGCTATCATGACCTGCTCCCATGCTGATGAAAACTGCCCTTTCATTCCTGGCGCCGAAGCGAGAATACCCGTTCGATATGATGACCCCAAAGCATTCGATGATACAGAGCAAGAGTCAAACAAATACGACGAAAGGTCCATGCAAATTGCCGCTGAAATGTTTTATGTGTTTGCTAACTCGATGGAAAAATAATCCAATTGAAGACAATAAGCCATAGAAAAATCCTACAGCCTGATCAACTGTGTTTCAAGAGAATCTTTGGAAATTAATCAATTTCCCAAAAATAATCAATCACGGTAATTCAAAGCGGGTTTTCGATCACCTAATAAAGGCTTGTATTGGAAACCCTCCCCCTGACGCTTTTTCAACTCCTGCTTAGCTGCTTGAATCAAGGCAGGATTTTTGTAAAGATCTATGGCCGTGGTCGCCATTGTTTTGGCCGCCAGCATCATACCTTGCGTTCCAATGCTCGTTCCTCCAGATGCAACTGCTTGCCAACTATGTGCCGAGGTTCCTGGCACCCACGTTGCAGTAACTAATCCAATGGTAGGAACTAACCAAGAAATGTCCCCAACATCCGTAGAACCATTGCTAAGGGGGTCTGGTAATCCAGGATTAGTGATGTTGGTTAAATTCAAATCAGCTTTTCGCATGCCAATGGTTTCTTGCAATTGTTTGGCAAAGGCCTTTTCTTGCGCGGTCAATACATATCCACCTATGGATACCAAATTTTGATCTAACACTTTAGCCAAAGCGTCGTTGGGCAACAGCTCATAAACACCACCAATCACTTCTAATTCAAAACGTGTACCTGTTCCCAAGGCCGCTCCTTCCGCCGCTTTTTCTAACCTGTTCCAAACATCTTCTACGACTTCTCTTTGCGGTGAACGAACATAATAATACACCTCTGCGTAATCAGGAACAATGTTAGGTGCTTTCCCACCATTGGTAATCACATAATGAATGCGAGTGGAACTTGGTACATGTTCTCTCATCATATTGGCCATAAAATCCATTGCTTCTACGGCGTCCAAAGCAGAGCGACCTCGTTCTGGCGAAGCTGCTGCATGGGAAGAAAGACCATAAAATCGAAATTTACCCGTTTTATTGGCCAAAGAAGAGGTATTGCTCGTGGAATTAATGTCATTCGGATGCCAATGCAAGACAGCGTCTACTTGATTAAATAATCCTTCTCTAGCCATGTACACTTTTCCCGAACCTCCTTCTTCTGCTGGACAACCAAAAAATTGGATAGTTCCTTTTTGACCACTCTCTTTCAGCCATTCTTTCACGGCAATCGCAGCTGCAGCCGATCCAGTACCAAACAAATGATGACCGCAAGCATGACCAGCTGCACTTCCTAAGCTCCGTTTGGTAGGAATACTATCTTGTGATAAACCTGGTAAGGCATCGTATTCTCCCAAAATACCAATGATTGGTCCGCCTGAACCATAGGTGGCAACAAATGCTGTAGGAATACCAGCCACACCCGGCTGGATGCTAAAACCCGCTTGCTTCAACGTCTCTTGCAAGAGAATTGAACTTTTTTGTTCTTTATATCCAAGTTCAGCAAATGACCAAATTTTTTGGGCGATTTGCTCATAATTTTTGGATTTTGTCTGCAAAGATTGAATGATTTTCTTTTTAGCCAAATCTTGGGCATTCATAAATTGACTAAATGAGATCAGAAAAAAAAGCAAGAAATAATTTCGAAAATGTGGAATCATAATTTATTTAATTGGTAAACAAAAACGGAAATGATTGGCTAAAATTTTGAAATGAAATTCATTTGATTCCAATAACTCTCCATCTACTTGGGCTTTTAGCTGACGATCAGAAGAGATGGTAATTTCAGTAATTTCTTTGGTATGAACAAATGGAAAATGAATGTGCCATCCAAATTGAACTGTTGGCATGAAAATGATTCTTTGCAAAATCGAAATCGGATCACAAATGAGCATATTTAATTGACCATCCTGAATAGAAGCCATGGGAGCAAATAAAAATCCACCTCCCGCCCGAGAAGAATTGAAAACCATGCACAAAAAAACTTGTTGGATTATTTTTTCACCCTTCGGATCTATGTATGAAATGGTGTAAGGTTTAAAGGTGAAAATATGGGGAATGGCTGCTAAAAAATAACCCAAAAAGCCACCAAAAATACGAATGGATTTCATGGATTTGAGCACCTCACCTTCTATGCCCATCCCTACTCCATTTAAAAAATAGGTTCCGTTACAGGTTCCGGCATCAACTGATTCAATATTTCCACCCAACGCAACTTGAAGATGATCTTCTCTACTTAAATTTTTATACAATTTCCAATAGAAATCATTGCCAGTTCCACCTTTAAATAGCGTGATGGCTTGTTGGCATTGGGGATATTGATTGATGAAATAACACATTGTCCCATCTCCACCGAGTAACCATACTCGGTCAAATTCATCCAGAGAACTCGGCCAAGTTTGATCGAATAATTGAATATTGATGAGTTGCTTACTCTTGTTGGTTGAATTTTCGAGTATCCAAGAAACATATTCCCTTGTATTTCGGTTTGTTTTCAGTGGATTTACTAGAAATGCAATTTCTAATTTATTCATGTAGCAATAATAAATAGAAAAAAAGAAATATAAAATTCCTGAAAACAATTAAACAAAAATTGCTTTAATTCGAAAGCCGTATTATTTGTCCATAATCTTTATTAGATTCGCAGTCACAAAATTTTTCCTATTTAAAAATTCAAACAAAAAATGAAAAAGCAATTATTGATTTTTGTTTTCCTTTGCGCAGGTGCCATTGGCATGACGTCTTTGAAACTTGCGGATACTTCTAAGTCTAGAGCCATTGATCCAGAAAAAAATTATACACAATATTGTTCTAGCTGCCATGGTGAAAAAGTGGAAGCATTTGTGGACCGCCAATGGAAACATGGAAAAAGCAAAAACGAATTAGTAGCCAGCATAACCAATGGATATAATGACCAAGGAATGCCTACTTGGAAAGGAATTCTAAGTCCTGAAGAAATTAATCAATTAGCCGACTTGATTGTTGAAAATTTAAAAACAGTTGATCAGTATAAATTTGCCAACAAACCTAGTTCGAACAAATTCAATTCGGAAGGCATGAAAATAGTTCTTGACACCATCGCTACAGGTTTCGATAGCCCATGGGGTTTTGCACAGTTACCTTCTAATGATTATTTGATCACCGATCGTGCAGGGTCACTTTATTTAGTTGATCAAAAACAACACAAAACCTTGATCAAAAATACGCCTGCTGTGATGTCAAAGAGTCAAGGAGGTTTATTGGACATTGTACTTCATCCAAATTACTCCACCAACGGCTGGGTTTACATGTCATATTCCAAATTCAAAAAAGAAGGTTCAGTCACTTTAACTAGCACCGCCATCATTCGTGGAAAAATTAAAAATAATGAATTTGTGGAGGCGCAAGAGATTTTTGAAGCAGCTCCATATACCAAAACATTTTACCATTTTGGATCCAGAATCGCTTTTGACAAAAAAGGTTATTTATTTTTTAGCGTAGGAGAAAGAGGCATGGAAAAAGAATTCCCACAAGAAACTAACAATGATAACGGGAAAATACATCGTTTAAATGACGACGGAAGCGTTCCAAAGGACAATCCCTTTGTTGGGAAAGACGCAGAGAAATTCCACCACAGTATTTATTCCTACGGACAAAGAAATCCACAAGGATTGACACTGAATCCTAGCACAGGGGCCATATTTGAAACCGAACACGGTCCAAGAGGTGGGGATGAGCTCAACATCATTCAAGCTGGAAAAAATTATGGATGGCCCGTGATTTCGTATGGAATCAATTACGATGGCAAACCCATCACTGCCATCAGTAAAAAAGAAGGCATGGAACAACCCATCAATTATTGGATTCCATCGATTGCACCATCAGGATTAGCTTTTGTTACAGGTGACAAATACCCGGCATGGAAAGGTAACTTAATGATTGGATCATTGAGATTCAATTACATGAATCGTTGTGTGATCAAAGACAATAAAGTAATCGCACAAGAAAAAGTATTATTGAACATTGGCCGTATGCGTAATGTCAAAATGGGCTTGGATGGATATTTATATGTGGGTGTTGAAAATCCAGGTATGGTATTTAGACTTAGACCGGAGTAAGAGGTAGAGACGCACGGCCGTGCGTCTTGAGGCAAGTGAATAATTATGAGAGATGAATTTTTCAAGAATAAAAAAGAGACGCACAACTATGCGTCTCTTTTTTTGTCAACCAAAAAATTGGTAAAAGCTTAAAACTGTTTTTGCCCTATCAATCAATTTTACTTTTCAGGTATCTCACTACTACCTCTAAGCCTTTTTCAAAATGATTATTGTTGGGTATAACGATGTCGCAGGTACGTTTGTGCGGACGAATGTATTCTTCAAAAGTAGGCTTTACATGGTATTTCCATCGATACATCACATCTTGCAAGTCGTATCCTCTCTCCTCGTTATCTCGCTTAATGCGGCGTTTCAATTTAATCTTATCCCGAGCGTCAATAAAAACTTTCAGATCCAACAGGTTAGCGACCTCTGGAAAATGAAAAACAAAAATCCCTTCCACAACCAATATTTTCCGAGGTTCAAATGTCAGCGTAGCAGGAATTTTACCTGAATTATTAAACGTATACTCTAGACGGGTCACTACCTTTCCATTTCGAAGATTTTCAACATCTTTCGCAAAAGCTTCATCATCAATCGCACCTGGCAAATCAAAATTTTCGATACCGTTGTGATCTTTGGTTTGCTCGTGTTTAGGACGATAATAATTATCTTGGGAAAGAAGACAAATGTCATTTTCTTTAAACTGGGCCATCAAACTTTGTAAAAACAAGGTCTTTCCGGAAGCGCTTCCACCTGTAATGCCAATGATAAACGGACGGTCATTTGTTGAATTCATGCTGGTAATTTGGGCACAAAATTGCAAAAAGCATTTGAAAAATGTGGTATAAAAATCAATTTATTCATTTAACAAAACGAAAATAAGCCGCGAGTTCGTCTTTTTCAAGTCTGGAAACCGAATGAAAGCCTTTTTCAGAAAACAGCTGAATCAATTCTTTTTCAAAAAATAAAGGCATTTCACAACCCTCGTGTATTTTTCTACTTGTATGAGAAAGTTCTTCCTCAACCAGAATAAACCCTCCAGGTTTGAGGATGCGAAAACATTCTACGAGTAATTGATCGGGATTTTCAATTTCATGAAAAGAATTGAAAAGTAAAATTCCGTCCAATTGTTCAGATGGCAATCCTGAATTTTTGGCATCGATGTTATGGAATTGAATTTCAGTGCTTAGCGTTTTTTGATAATGATTTTCAAAATATTGAATCCCTTCTTGAAGATCTTCACTGTTCAAAACGTTCTCATTGGGATCAATCAAAATGAGACTTCGACAAGGTTTTTGTAACATTAATTTAATTTCCCACCAAGCAGCCCCACAACCTATTGACAATAATGCATCTTGATCCTTCCAATCGATAAAGTTTAACAAATTTTTCATCCAATAAATTTAGGTAAAAGTACCTACTTGGAGCTATATTTGAAAAAAAATAATCATGGCCAATTTTATTGCACCGAACTCCTGTGTTATGGGTAAAGTAACCATTGAAAAAGATGTCACGATTTGGTATGGCGCTGTAATTCGTGGAGATGTAGAAGAAATTATTTTACACGAAGGGTGTAACATACAAGATAATGCGGTTTTACATGCCGACGTAGGTGATAAAACCATCATCGGAAAATTTGCTACGGTTGGACATTCTGCGATTGTACATGGGGCGGAAATAGGCGAAGGGAGTTTAATTGGTATGCATGCTACCGTGTTAAATCGAGCAAAAATTGGTAAATACTGTTTAATTGGGGCACATGCTTTGGTGACAGAAGGAATGGTTATTCCAGATTGTTCTTTGGTTTTAGGAACTCCCGCAAAAATCATCAAAACCTTGAGTGTAGAACAAATTCAAAAAATAAAAGAAGGTGCGCAACATTACATTGATATGGGCGAAAAACATGCCAATGGAGATTTTCCATTGATCAAAAATTCTTGAAATGGTTGAATTAATTTTGATCAGACATGCACATGCTGGCGCATACATTGAACCCGACTTTGATCGTCAATTATCAGAAAAGGGGAAACTAGAGGCCATTCAATCCGCTCAAGTCATACAATATTCCGAACATAAACAAGGAACCTGGCTTTGTTCCTCGGCTAGAAGAACGCTGGAAACTGCGAATATGGTTCGAGATAAAAATCCTAAAATTAGTGGAGAGTTGATTTTAAATGAGTTTTGGTACCGAGAAGGTGGCAAAAACTACTTAGAAGAAATTTATCGACAAACAGATTCTACCCTTTATTTAGTGGCTCACAATCCTTCCATATCATTTTTGGCTTCGTATTTTACCAACCA
>JBILRJ010000348.1:0-3160 GCA_044372695.1 Spirosomataceae bacterium | reverse complement strand
TCCCCCTCCCTTAGGTAAACTGTTGGTAATA
This sequence comes from Spirosomataceae bacterium, assembly GCA_044372695.1. Classification (GTDB taxonomy): domain Bacteria; phylum Bacteroidota; class Bacteroidia; order Cytophagales; family Spirosomataceae; genus Aquirufa. Next base: position 3,129 of record JBILRJ010000348.1, on the reverse strand, counting down.
ATTATTTTATTCTTGATTTTAGAATTATAGACAACTTTAGAATACTCCCAATTCTTTTTTTGAACTGACTGTCCATACAAGTTAAACGAGAGAAATATCAGAAAGAAAGTAGAATACTTTTTCATAAAATCAAAAAGGGTTACACTTTACAAGTATAACCCTTTTACTTTGATATTGCTCCCCTTTTCGACGAAAGATGCAAAACAATGCGCTGATGGAGTATGTGACTATTAGAAGTTTATTTCACAAGCTAAATAGCTATTATCATTTCCTGCAATCCAATGAAGAATAAAACTTACATACTAGACACAGAGATCCCTCTTTGCCACAAAAACTCTTGCGCTTTTCCGTGATTTATTTACCCAAAGCAAAGGCCAAATACTTATCTCCAGAATGGGTTTTTAGTTTGCCTCCTCCACATGCAATGACGACATATTGAACACCGTCAATCGAATAAATGCTGGGAGAAGCATATCCGGCAGCTGGCAACTTATATTGCCATAAAATTTTTCCAGTTTTTCGATCTAAGGCCCGAAACATTTCGTCTTTGGTGGCGGCTATAAATATCAATCCCCCCGCAGTCACTGCGGGTCCGCCATATAAATCGGTGCCCGTAGGCGCAATTCCTTTTGCGGTTAATTCAGGATATTCCCCCAAAGCAACTTGCCAAAGATGCTTTCCTGAATTCATCTCAATGGCCGTTAAGGTACCCCATGGCGGTCTACTCACGGGATATCCTTTGCTATCGTACCAGCGAGTATACCCCGTACTCGTAAAGGGCGAAAAATCGAGTGCTGATTTTTTCAAAGCTCCCTCGACTACTACATTTAATCCTTGTACATAAGCCAATACCGCCTTTTTTTCAGCGGAGGAAAGAAAATTAAAAGCTGGCATTCTTCCCCTTCCTTTAATCAAAATTTGGTTCAAAAGTGCCTCCGAATATTTTTTATGCGCTTCCCTTAAACCAGGAATGGTCCCATCTTCATTCCCTTCACGATTTACGCCATGGCAACTTTGACAATGTTGCACATATAAGGATTTGCCTGAGTTCTCAATCGTTTTTTCCACAGGAACCAAAGAGCTATAAACGGGATTTTGTTTGGCAGGAATGTACATGACACTATTTTCATCCACAGCCGCGCCGCCCCACTGAGCTCCTCCGTCTGTACCAGGATAAAAAACCGTTTTCTTGGTTAAACTTAATGGCAAATAAGGCTGGCCCGTTTGGGACTTTCGAAGCTCAGCAATGATTTCTTCCTTATTTGAGGCCCAATCATTCACTTCGTTTTCCGTAAATGATTGCTTAGCAAATGGCAAAGGCCAAAGTGGAATGGGTTGCGTTTTAGAAGTTTTTTCACCCACAACATCCGAAGCCGGGAAAGGCCTTTCTTCAATGGGGAATATAGGCTTTCCCGTTACTCGATCAAAAACAAACATAAAACCTTGTTTGCTTAAAACCGAAACGACATCCCGTTTTTTTCCTTTTTGTGTAATCGTAAAGAGATTAGGTGGTGCAGGAATATCTCTATCCCAAATATCATGATGTACCGTTTGAAAATGCCAAAGTCTTTTTCCTGATCGAACGTCTAAGGCCAAAAGACAATTCGCAAATAAATTGTCCCCCTTTCTGTTCCCCCCATAAAAATCAAATGCTGCCGAACCCGTAGGAACAAAAACAATGCCTCGTTTAGTATCTACTGCCATTCCCATCCAGTTGTTCGCTCCGCCAACATTTTTGTAATTAGTCTTTTCCCATGTTTTGTATCCGTATTCATTTGGTTTTGGAATCGTATGAAAAGTCCAAATTAAGCGCCCACTATTTGCATCAAAAGCGCGAATATCTCCAAGCAATGCTGGAGCAGATTCGGACACTCTTGTACCTACTATCAAGGTATTTTTATAAATGGAAATGGGGGTATTTAACACAGTATATTCGTCGGCACCAGGGCGCTTAATTCCTTCAAGCAAATTTATTTTCCCTTCCTTTCCAAAATCCTCATCCGGCTTTCCCGTCTTGGGATTTAAGGCAAATAGGTACGAGCCATAGCCAAAAAATATTTTCGAACGCTGTCCAGGAGAGGAATAGAATGCCACACCCCGACTCGTCATATTGGGGGTTTTTTCTTGAATGTTTGTTTTCCAAATTTCTCGACCACTTTTTGCGTCTATAGCGAAAGCCTGCGATCCTGCCGAAACGCCATACATGACTCCCTGAATAATGATGGGATTACACTGGATTTGTGAGGTATGATTGACGGTGTCTGCCCCTCCGGAAGCATAGGACCAGGCAAGGGTTAAATTTTTGACGTTAATGGGAGTTATTTGAGCGAGAGATGAAAAGTGATTTCTATCATTGCTCCCATTATAAGAAGCCCAATCCGTAAATTCAGGTACCTTATAAAAACCGAAAATGCAGATTAAAAGTAGCCCAGCGATCAGTCTCATTATGTGAAGATGCAATATTTTTTTTAATTATGTTTCATGATTTAAAAAATCCGTTAAATATGGACCCGACTTCGAATTTGTAGAAGGTTTATTTTTTAAATGAAAAATAGTACCTTTCAATATTGATAAATAACATTATTTATGGAGCTGAATAAAAAAGCAAATTGGGTACAAAATCCAACTAAAAAAATTGTAATACTTTACATAATTTTTACTTCTATTTCGAGTTTACTCATCCTACTAGCTATTACCAATTTTTTTACAGAAAATCCCTTCAAATGGAAATTCGCACCAATTTATATGCTGTTAATTTTTAGTATATCTCGTTGTATAAATATTGTACGTAATTATTATAAAAAATAAATAGGACTTAAGCTCCTATAATTTTATAAGAATGACTTAATCACATCTCTGAAAATCAAGGAGAAATACACTAGTGCGCCCACGATGACTTCATTTCGGTACTTTTTAAGGAATTGAACTAGCTTATCCATAATTCACTATTAAACTCTTAAAATTTCATTAATGGTTCAAAAGAATACAAATCGGTTTGTCTGTCATTTTTTTACAATTTTGACAAACAAAAATGCTAGTCCTAAATATATTAACACCTAATCAGCTTGTCTATCATTCTTTTACAATTTTGACAGACAAACTATACCAACATTCGGTGTATTCTTACCA
>JBILRJ010000347.1:0-3163 GCA_044372695.1 Spirosomataceae bacterium | reverse complement strand
GGAAATTACATCTATCCAGATTCTGTCTTAGCAGAGGTTTTGGGTGTAAAAAAAGGAGATGTTTATAATACGGAGGAGTTAGATAAGAAAATGGCTGGTAGTCCGGGTGAAGATTTAAGTTCCGTTTACATGGACAATGGATATTTATACTACAATGCTGAACCTGTGGAAACAGCGATTGTCGGAGATTCCATCGATATCACGATACGAATCAGCGAAGGAAAACAAGCGACCATCAACAAAATTATTTTGAATGGTAATACCAAAACATCTGACCATGTGGTTATGCGAGAAATCCGTACGCTGCCTGGGCAAAAGTTCAATAAATCTGCCATCATTCGTACCGTTCGTGAATTATCTCAAATAGGGTATTTCAATCCAGAAAAAATTGAGCCTAAACCAACTCCAAAACCCGATGGGACAGTGGACATTGAATACAATGTGGAAGAAAAACCCTCAGATCAAATTGAATTGTCTGGAGGTTGGGGAGGATTCATTGGTTTTGTTGGAACCTTAGGAGTTGTTTTTAATAATTTCTCTGCCAAAAACTTGACGAATTTATCCGCTTGGCGTCCCTTACCTGCGGGAGACGGTCAAAAATTAGCCATTCGTTTTCAAGCCAATGGTGCTGCTTATCAGAATTACAGTTTGACGTTTACCGAACCTTGGTTGGGAGGTAAAAAGCCTAATTCATTCTCGATTTCGTTTAACCGAAGCATATCTTATCCATATCAATTCCAAAATGCAGGCTTTAATAATCAGTTTGGTGGTGGTGGTTTTGGTGGAGGCGGTTTCGGCGGTGGCGGATTCGGCGGATTCGGTGGTGGTGGTTTTGGTCAAGGCGGATTTGGCCAAGGCGGTTTTGGTGGAATGGGTTTTGGAGTACCTGATTCTCTTCGTAGCGCCCACTTTAATGTGAATAGTGTTACCTTTAGTTTAGGTAAACGATTGAAATGGCCAGATGATTACTTTTCATTGAGTAACTCTTTAGCGTTTTCTTCTTTTGACGTGGATCGATATTATACTTGGGCTTATCCGCAAGGAATTTCTACTTCCATTACATTTGTTACGAACTTCGCTAGAAATAGTATTGATAATCCTACTTTTGCGCGTTCAGGATCTAGTTTTTCTTTAACCGCTTCACTTACGCCACCTTTTTCTCTTTTGGGAGGAAACCAATCGGGTAATTTGATTGAATATCACAAGTGGATGTTTGATGCGAGTTGGTTCAGTCCGCTAGTTGGTAAGTTTGTCTTGCATACCCGAGCCCATCTTGGATTTTTGGGTTCTTATGGAGGAAGAGAGACATCGCGTTTTGAACGTTTTGACCTTGGTGGTTCTGGTATGGTTCAAGGATTTTCATTCAATCGAGACATTGTAGGATTAAGAGGTTACAAAGATCGAGTAATCGGACCTTCTGGTACTTATGGGAATGGGGGAGTAGCCTACAATAAATTTGTGATGGAATTGCGTTATCCTGTTTCATTGAATCCATCTGCAACCATCTTTGTGTTGGGCTTTGCTGAAGGAGGAAATAACTTCTCTAGTTTAAGTGATTATAATCCCTTTAAATTGTACAAAGCTGCCGGTTTTGGCGCTAGAATATTTATGCCTGCCTTCGGAATGATTGGTATCGATTATGGATTTGCCTTCGATAAACCAAGACCGGGAGATGCTGATTTTGGACGTCAGGCATTTACCTTTTCTATTGGACAACAAATTCGTTAATGAAAATAGTAGAATAGCATGAAAAAATCGAATTTTTTCTTAATTTTGATGCTTGTGTTCCTTAGTCAAAGTACTTTTGCTCAAAAAATTGGATACATTGACACAGAATTCATTACTTCCAAAATGCCTGATTACGACAAAGTACAGAAGAAATTGGATGCAATGACTCAACAATGGATTACCGAAGTGACCACGAAGAATGAAGAAGTTGTCAAGTTGGAAAAAGAATTTAAATTAGAAGAAGTATTATTGACAGAGGATTTGCGTCAACAAAGGTTGTTGCAGATTAAAGTGAAAGATCAAGAGGCAAAATCATTTCAAAACAAAGTATTTGGAATGGATGGTGATTTATTCAAAGCAAAACAAGCCGCGATGAAGCCGATTTTAGACGAAATTTCCAAAGCAGTAGAGAAAGTCGTTCGTCAAAAACGTTTGGATTTTCTTTTTGACAAAGGAAGCGATGGATTAGCCATGATTTACACCAATCCGGTGCACGACTATTCCGATTACGTATTAGAAGAATTAGGAATTGAGCTTGATCCCAATTTGGTGGATAAGGCAACTGAAAATAGTAAATTAGAAAAGAAAACAAATAATTAATTTTAACAATCGTATGAAAAACAAATTTTTATTGGCTATGAGCCTTGTATTTGGGTTGGCTACTATGCCATTAAAGGCTCAAGTTAAAATCGGATTTATTAACGCTGATTACATTTTAAGTCAAATGCCTGAAGCTAAGCAAGTGGAAGAAGATTTAAAAAATACTCAAAAGCAATATGAAACCCTTTATCAAGGTAAAGTGAAAGATTTTCAAGATAAATTGGCGGTGTTTGAGAAATTAGCTCCAACAACTTCTGATGTCATTAAGCAAGATAAAGAGAAAGAATTACAAAATTTACAAACTTCCATCCAGGAATTTCAACAAAATTCTCAATCATCTCTTCAAAAGAAGCAAGCTCAATTGTTACAACCTTTGTTGAAGAAAATCGAAGAGAACATGCACGCTGTTGCAAATGAAAATGCTTTTACATATGTTTTCAATTATGATGCTGGTATGGGAACTGCTCCAATTTTATTACACTACCCAACAGATGCTAATATGTCTGATTTAGTGTTAAAGAAAATGGGAATTACTCCTAAGCCTCCAGTAGCTGCTACTCCTGCAACAACTGCTCCAGCTGCTGCTCCAAAGAAAAAATAGTTTAGATCAATTATTTTTGATTGAATCTTTTTCAATAAAAAAGTGAAGATAAAGTCTTCACTTTTTTTATGCCAATGAGTTGGTTTTAGTTATTAGGTATTAGGGTTTAGTTATTAATGCGAATTAAGGGTTGAAATAATAAAATATTAGATTATACTTTGTTAGAAACAACAACAAAATGAGGTAGGAAAACAGTGTTAAATTTAGGGTAAGTGTCTGATATTCATCGTTTTT
>JBILRJ010000061.1:0-12091 GCA_044372695.1 Spirosomataceae bacterium | reverse complement strand
TTTACGATTCCAACATCATTTCCACTTTTGCTGAACCATTTAAAAAGGATTCAGGAATCTCTGTTGTGAGGGGCAATTTAGCGCCCAATGGTGCAGTGGTAAAGCCATCAGCTGCTTCGCCTGAATTGTTCAATCACCGAGGAAAAGCAGTGGTGTTTGAAAACATTGAAGATTATCACGCAAGAATTGATTTGCCAGAATTAGACATAGATGAAAACTCGGTCATGGTATTGAAAAACGTGGGTCTTAAGGGTTATCCGGGCATGGCCGAAGTAGGAAACATGGGTATTCCGAAAAAATTATTGGAAAAAGGCGTGAAAGACATGGTGCGTATTTCTGACGGACGTATGAGCGGAACAGGCTTTGGAACGGTTATTTTACACGTTTCCCCTGAATCTGCTGCAGGCGGACCATTGAACTGGGTACAAAATGGCGATTACATTGCGCTTGATTTGGAAAACAGAAGCATCAACTGGGAAGTTAGCGAGGAAGAATTGGCCAATAGAAAAGCAGAACATCCTTTGATTAAACCCAAAATGGACCGCGGTTATGTAAGTATGTTCATAGAGCATGTGGAGCAAGCCGATTTAGGTGCTGATTTCGATTTCTTGAAAGGTGGTTCAGGTTCTACTGTTACGAGAGATTCACATTAATCTTTCTCAAATATGTTCAAGTTTATTGTAACAGGTGCATCACAAGGTATTGGTTTTGAGATAGTTAAATCTATTTTAGCCAAAGGAGATTTTGTTATATTCAATGACATTGACCCTGAACAAACCCGCAAAGCCGAGCAGACATTGGACGCATTGGGCTATACGAATTATGTAAGCTTGGTAGCTGATTCTGCTTCCGAAAGCTTTCTTACTCAACTGGATAGTTTGATAGACCAAAGTCCTGGCACCTTGGCCGGTGGCGTATGCAATGCCGGAATTACCACTTTTGGCGATTTCTGGACGTATTCCCGGGAATCCATGGATGAGATTTTGCGAATCAACATCAAAGGAACTTTTTTCTTGATTCAATTGCTGTCGAAAAAATTAAAAGAGCAACAATTGCCCGGAAGTATCGTATTAACTTCGTCGGTAACTGGACATATCGCTCATCCTGATTTGGCCGTTTATGGAATGACGAAGGCAGCATTGAATCAATTGGCTAAAAATTTGGTCATTGATTTGTCGCCCCACCACATCCGAATCAATACCGTTTCCCCTGGCGCTACTTTAACAGAAAGAACCTTATCTGATCAAAACTATCATCGTTCTTGGTCTGACATCACTCCCATGGGTGCGCCAGCGCATGTAGACGATATTGCAGATGCCGTGCTTTTCTTTTTGTCCAAGCGTTCCAAACACATCACAGGGCAAAATTTGGTGGTAGATGGTGGTTGGACCTCTGTTGGAATTCCTCCTCAATAGTTTAAAATTTATACGGATATGTTACTATTTGACGCACATTTGGACCTCAGCATGAACGCGATGGAATGGAACCGCGATTTAAGGTCATCTTTGGATGAAATTAATGAGCGAGAGCGTGGCATGATAGACAAACCTGATAGAGGAAATGCGACCATTTCATTAGATGAGTTGAGGAAAGGCAATATTGGTATCGTGGTGGCCACCCAAATAGCCCGTTTTGTCGCCAAAGGATCCGAATTACCCGGTTGGCATTCACCCGAGCAAGCGTGGGCGCAAACCCAAGCGCAATTGGCTTATTACAAAAGTTTAGAATTTTTTGGCGACCTATCTCCTATCCGAAATACGGCGGAATTGGAGGCACATTTGGATTATTGGAATCAGAGTAAAGACACGAAAAAGAAAATTGGATATATCCTGAGTTTGGAAGGTGCTGATTCTATTTTGAGCATGGAGCATTTAGAAATGGCCCATGCCAATGGATTAAGGGCTGTTGGGCCAGCGCATTACGGGCCAGGCAGGTATGCACAAGGTACCAATGCCACAGGCGGTTTAGGCCCAATGGGTAGAGCATTGGTGCAAAAAATGGAACAATTGAACATCATTTTAGATGCCACGCATTTATGTGATGAAAGTTTTTGGGAAGCCTTGGAGCATTCCAATGGTCCCGTTTGGGCGAGTCACCAAAATGCACGAACACTGGTAGATCACAACCGACAATTTTCAGACGAGCAATTCAAAGCCCTATTTGAGCGAAAGGCGGTCATTGGAATGCCCTTAGACGCATGGATGATGGTTCCGAATTGGGAAAGAGGAAAATCTACTCCCGAAAGCATGAATGTCAGTCTAGACACCATGATAGACCACTTGGATCACATTTGCCAACTGGCAGGCAATGCCCAACACGTAGGCCTAGGTACAGATTTAGACGGCGGTTTTGGTACAGAACAATGTCCCAAAGACCTCAAAACCATTGCTGATTTACAGAAAATCCCTGATTTATTAGCCAAAAGAGGATATTCCCAAAATGATATTGAAGGTATTTGTCATGGGAATTTTTTGGGATTTTTAAGGAGAGTTTGGAAATAGAAAAGCTTCTTGGTGTTTCTGTACATTTTGTTTTAACTCAAAGACACCAAGAGATTTTTTGATATGAAATTTTTAATAGACTAATCACCAAATTTTTTTAATTTAATCGGATGGGCAATCTTTGTTGGAATTAACTTTAAGATTTTATAATTTTAAAATATTATAATTTTTAATCTAACCTCTAATGAATCCTCAACTAATCACTTATTTTACAGTTTTAGCTATCTCCTTATATTTGTCATTTAAATTTGCAAAAAACAGGTACATTGGTGTTTTTTGGTCAATTGTGTTTAGTGTTTTTTGCCCATTTATTTCGATTATATTTATTTTCTTAAGTAAAATAAAACGCCCAGATAATACAGCAAATAATTTAACTTTTATTGGATTGGGGCTATTGATTTTATTACTTTTTTCATTCTTTGGCAATTCACAGCCTATTCAAAGCCATTTTTTTTCACTTAAGCTGCCACTATTACTAATTACGGATAATTTAACCTCTGAAAAATTCGGTTACTATGTAGGTGAAAATATAGTTCACATCTTACCAATTTATGCATTGTTAAGAAACCTTACAATGAAATTTTTACCTTAGTCGAAGTACATATTTTTGTCAATATTAATCATTACATACAAATGAAAAATACGATTATGCATATTTTGAAATCATATTTGAAAGAACTACTCATTTCTATATTTGGGATCATAATAATTTTTTTACTTTGGAATTTATCACAAAATGGTAGATATCAAACGATGGATAATACTAGAATATTGGATACAAGATCAGGTAAAATATATGAAATGGATTTTAGACAAAAAAATCCTAATGATTTATATTATTGGAAATTACATGTTCATAATGTTGGACCTACTTTTTCTGCTAAAAAATAATTTTAATATTTTATTTTTAAAACAAAAATTATAAAAATTTACTATATGGAATTTGATGATTTTGCTGCTTGTTTAATTGTTGTCATTATTATTATTTTATACATTAAAAATAACTACAATAGAAATTTTAAGAATAATCAAAGAGAATGTGCACTTATATTTTATAATTTGATTAACAAAAGGAAAATGGAAATTTTTTTAAATATAAGAGATCATTCAATTTTAAAACTAGAATTGGAGGCATCTTTATTTGTAATAGAAGCAAAAAAGTTAAATCTATTTCCTGATGAAATTTTAAAAAAATTATTCCCTTACACCAATATCAATTTATACTCGGAAATTAAAAAATCAGTCGCAGAAAAAGAAATTGTTGAACTTGAAGCATATTTTATTCCATTTATTAAATGATTAAAGTGGCTTAGCTTCTCTTCCATGCAAATTGTTTGCTTTTTTGAAGTTGGTGCAAAAGATCTTCTAAGGACCCATAGCTCAGAAACGATTCTTCTTGAGATTCATGAATCAGGAAATGAGAAGATTATTGCATGTTAAAAGATATGGAAAGTATTCAATTTAATTATAAAGAGCGTTTTTTATAGATTGTTTTTAGAATCAAATTAAAAATTATATAAGCGAAACCTTCGCTAATTTCTCAGATTGTGGAGGTGTCTAAGAAGGTTTGTTTCGCATAAGTACAAGCTATACACAACCTAACAAACAAATTAAGTAGAAATAACAATGGCAATATTTACACCAAAAGGACTAAAAATTAGATTATCGACAGATTTAGCTTTTACTTATATCGCAAGACTTCAACCAAAATTTACAGCGTTCCAAGTATTAAAGACGGTTGAAGGAATTGAATTAATTCCAAGCACTTTTGCATTAGTAACTGGACTGTATCTTTTTTTTAATAATTACTCACCGATAGATATCGCAATATACGTTGGCGTTGCTACCTTAATTGGTGGATTAATTACGACTTTTGGACTTTATGTAATTCCGTTTATGGTTCGGTTTGTTACTGGACTTAGCTATCTACACGGTTTCGGAATTTTCACAATCGGAATAATAACAATAGGTTTGCTGACAGTGGGTTGGACAGGAGCACTTTTTTACTTTATTGGGCGATACGCAGCTTCATTTATTCTCTTTATCATAGACACTTGGCAAATGAAAATGACACATAAGAAAACCAGCTTTGCAATGACAGCAAGTGAAAGAAATTTCTTTAACTCATACAAACTATTAGCATCCCGTGTTGGTGTTACAACAAGCTTAGAATTAGAAGACGGAGAACTTGAAAGTGGTAAATGGAAGCTACCATATATGATGTTACATACAAAGTGGCCAGAAGTTACAGCTCGGTTTACAGACAATTAACATGAACAAATTGAGACTAATGGTGGACAACTAAACAGAAGAGTATACTGGTAACTGTACCAACCCAAAAGTGGCGGTTTTGAGGTTAAATCAAGCTTTGTATTTCTATCTAATTATGTGCTGGTAGAGACAATTTAGTACTTCGAAATCCGCTTTTTTACCCATAAATAATACTTTACCCGTAAATTTTAAAATCAGAAATTATAAAATGAAAATGGAACAATTACAAGTTAAAATTTCTATTCAGCACATCAAAGGAGCACAAATTGCTTATTTCTATAATCGTGAATCGTTTGATTTATTAAATATCAAAAAGGATACTTATGATGAATCACAGTTTATTGAAATAGGACATCTCATTGAATATGAGGGTAACAAATATGTTGTAAAAAACATAAATTTTAAATTGGAAAAACAACTTTATGTGATGGATAATAAGTTTGGAATTAACATTTATTCACCTTCCGAATCTTCAAATTTTAATTGTCAAATTGGAGTATTTGTAGATAATGCCTAGAATACGACTTTATATTTTCACATCTATTTATAAATTTTTCTCAAATACATAAAACGGAGTACAATTATTTACATAGGACCTTTATAAATGAAATATTTCTATAATAATTTAAATCAAACTGACGTGTAAAAATGAAATACATATTAAAAGCAATAATTGCATTCATGCTATTTTTACTCTTTTCTTGTGGGGATTCTAAGTTTTTTTCAACAGAAAATTCCATTGTATTTAGTGATAATAATAACCCTAAATCTATAAATAACTATATGCTAATCAATAATATTCCAGAATTAAAGACAAATATTAGCAGTGATTATTATGAATTAGATTATCAAGGTTACAACTTGTTGTACGATGAAAATTCCATTGAGACGACATTTAATAAAAAGAAGGTTTATTTGTTTAAGGGAAAAATATTCATTAATCAAAATGTGTTTATGATGGATGATATATATTCCAGTATTAATTTAGATGAAGGAACCGAAGGTTATAATAGAAAAATATTATTGCCAATATCTATTCTAACCTCAGAGGAAATATTGAATGCAAATTTCATAAAAGATATTTACTCAAAATATCCAAAGTTTAAAGAAAAGATGCTGTTGGTTATGTTTAAAACTGAGAATAATGGAGTCGAACATTATGTAAAATTATATTTTTCTAGCAATAAACTTTTGAAAATTGATATCATATAAATGAATTAAATTTTAAAAATTTTATTGCTATCAGAATCAACCTTAGCTTATCTACCCAATACAGGGAGGATATTCGAAAGTTTGTTTACCACATATACTAGTTTGTAGACATTTTTCAAACCAAAGAATTATGAACTTATGAATTTAAAAGAATGGTTATCGGAAAAAGAATTCTCTTTTCATAGAATAGAGACCTTAGTCGCCTTGATAATTATGGCGGGACTTATTTTAATGCAAGTCGTTATTCCATTCATTAACAATTACTCCTCTAATATAATTGTACATTTATCAATTTTTCTTGCCATTTATATCAGTATTACTGGATATTGGTATTATAATAGATCCGTTTTTCCTAAAAATAAGAATTCAAAACAACATATTATTATTGCAATTATTACTGAAAACGCCAAACAAAAGACTAGAATTACAAATGATTTTTCCAGCCAAATCAAAAGACTTTTAATTGAATGCGGTTTGGATGTAAACTATGATATTACGGTTCTTCATAATCATCAGGCACGAATAATACAGAATAGAATAGATCTATTTTCACAATCGCTTAGAGCTAATCTTCCAATGTCTGAAGACGTTGGAAAGTTTAACAAATTAACAAAAAGACTCAACGCAAAGTTCATTATTCATGGAGACTTAATTAAACGTAATCCTGAAAACAGCACATACTGTTTGAGTATTGAGGCGACTATGCTTCATCAGTCAACTAGTCTCCAAAACGGACAATCAATACATGAAGAATTTAAAAAACTATGGAATAAAGAAATCACTTTTTTGGAAAAAGAAGAACTAACTGGATTTAAAGCGAACGCAGAACAAATATTCTTTACAGCCTCATACATGCTCGGTCTAGCAACATTTGTAGATAATAATTACATTCAAGGCATAAAAATTTGGGAAGGCTTGGAAACATATATAAATACAAAATTGGAGTTATCTTCGTTTGCTAAAAAGGTAAATATATTAAAATCTACTTCCTATTTTTTGCAATCTCGATTTTTATATTTCAATGGTCAAATCGAAGAAGCTTTAATTTTTAGAAATAAATATTTAGAATTAACACCAAATATTTACGATAAATATCTAACAGAAGCAATAAATCAAATTAAACTAAGGAACGACCCTGAGTTATCCTTTGATTTTGCAAAAAAAGCAGAACTCGTTGCCCCAAATAGTGAAGGGACATGGAGATATAGTCAGTTTTATCTCCTTATCAGACTTTCAAGATGCGAGGAGGCTCTTCAAATGTTTGACAACATTTTGAAAATTAATTTTCCCAATGAATTAGACACCATTAATCAGGTTCTAAGCTACAATTCCACATGTTTGAATGAAGATCCATCTCATATACAATCACATTTCATTATTGGAGCATTAACTTTTAAAAAACTTAATCATCCAATTCCGGCATACGAAAGACTTGAGCAGTTTGTCATATTAACAAGTAAGCAGGCAAAATGGAAGCCATTTCAAGAAAGAGCAATAAGCTATCTTGCCGAAATAGATATAATGATTGGAGTAAATAAATAAAAAATCTTCGGTCAACGGTTAGGGTTTCCTTTCGGCTGAAAGCTGAACTTTGAAACCTTGATTTAACTGAACCGATGACAAGTTTTTCAATACTAAGTGTTATAAGTCTTTTTGTTTGATTATTTAAGAGAATAAGACAACACATTTAAAATTGTATATAACAAAATAAACCTTCACTTATCTAGCCAATATGCTAGTTACCTGCCATTTTAAGACGACAGTAAATAAATGAACATACAAGTAGAACATAAAGACACCAAAGGGGAAATTACCAATCAGACACACCTTTTGACACGCCTCGCTTTTGCAAAACATTTGGCAATTGCAGGACAAGGTTATGCACCACGACCTCATAAACTTATTCGAACACTTGCAATGTTTTTTCATTATAGCAGTTACATGCAACAACAAGCATTTAACAACGACAGGTTTTCAGAACCACCAATTCAATTATCTGACCCAACAGAAAAAGGACAATTCTCAAATCTTGCAGGCAAAGCAATAGCAGACTTTCTCTCCAAACGAATTGACAAAAGTATTTACACAGTGAATTATGAAGCTGCAATGCGAATTCACAATCCACCCATTCCGCTTTTTGTAAATCGCAGACAAGTTAGAAGGCCTGATTTATTAGCATATACAGCAGATTCAAGATTTGCAATTGAAGCAAAAGGGTTTTCGAGGGGCTCTCAAAATATGGACAATCACAAAAAGCAATCTAAGACTGGTGGCATCAGTGTAAATTTTACTGTCGCTTCAGTTTCATATGACTTATACAATCAGGTTAAATGTAAATATCATGACCCATTTAATGATGATTTGACATTTGACAAGGAACTGTTAAGACGGTTGACAAAAGAATATTATAGTGGATTATCAGAGTTTTTGAATGAAAAGTATTTTAATAGTCGTGTGATAGAAATTCAAGGTGAAAAATTTCATGAAATTGAACTTTCATATAGCCCATTTGAGAAATTATTCCATGACGAATTTCCGTTTAAACAGTTTTGGCGTTTTGAAATCCTTGAGTATTACAGACCAAAAATTATTTTACCGTTTGCTATTGGCGATTATGCTGAAAAGGGCATTACGAATGAAATTAAACCTTTCATATTTGAAACAAGTGAAAAGGAATACAACATTTATATAGACAATGACAGAGTAGGACTAAGAATTGGAATATAAAAATCGGCTGGTAACATGCGTTTAGTAAAAAAGTGGGTTCAGTACTCCGTATACACATTTGTGGTTAATCAATTTTGGTTCTCCGCATCAACATTTGTGGTGACAATCGCCACCTTCGCCAAGCCCGAAAACGTTGGTGGCAATTTTACCGAAACACATAACAAGATGGACACAATAAACATAAAACAGACCGTTGGACAATCAATTCAAGAATTTTACGACAAATACGACTTTGGCGAAGAAGGAGGAGTAAACGAGAAATATGCTTGGATAAAATTTGGATTTTTCTCAATTCCAATTCCAAATGCAGAAAGTAGAAGAAATAATATATATCTACACGACATAAACCATATTGTAACAGGAAACAACACTACTTGGGAAGGTGAAAGTGCAGTAGCAGCTTGGGAAATAGCGACAGGTGGTTGGAATGATTTATATTTACCTTGGCTTTTGACACTTTGGGCGATGGGACTAGGAGTTTTATTTTATCCAAAAAATGTCCTTAAATCGTTTAGAAATGGACTGACAATGAACAACGCTTTAACTTGCGGACTTCCTAAAACCGAAATTTACAAACTTTCAATTTTAGAATTGAGACAATTTTTAAGTAATAAACCTAAAAGTGACAAAAATCCGTACGTTTGGATGTTTATTAGTTTTATGACTTTTTTGACACCATTTATAGTTGGATTTATTGGAATTTTAACAATCATTAAACTATTCTAACTAATGACAATTTTAGACGAACTTAAAATGTATTGGGAAAAAAATAATCTACCAAAAGACGGAGGAGTAAAAGACAAATTTAATGAAGCTAAAATAGGCAATTTCTCATTCAAGTACCCTAATTTGGACGGAAAAGCATTGATACTGCACGACATAAACCATTTATTGACAGGGTATCACACAAATTGGAAAGGTGAATGTGAAGTCAGTGCTTGGGAGTTATCAAGTGGCGGACGAAAAGGCTATCCACGAACTTGGATTTACCCTATTTCTTTATTTGTTTTGGGCATATTTATTTGCCCTTTACGAACACTTAAAGCCTTTCAAAAAGGACTTTATAAACGAAATTCATTTATCATTTCCAACGAAACAAACATATTTAAAATGACAAAAAACGAAATTATTGAAAGAACAAATAAATAAAAACTGCCACCAACAGCCGTTTTGCAAAAGCGGGGGTTTGGTGCTTTCTATTATGGCAAAGTTCTAAATTCAAGCTTTGTGCATCTAATGAAGTTTAGTGCTTAAAACCCCGCCTTCGCAAAGCTGCCAACCGTTGGTGGCAATTTTTCCGAAACGTACCCTAGAAACAACTTTAACAATAAAAATGACAGAAACGGACAAACTATCTTTATTTTTTAGCAATGAATTTCCTTTTAATAAAGAAGGTTTGGCAGAATTTATAAATACTTTTGTTAAGAAATCTTACAAAAAAGGAAGTGTTATTTTGGAAAATGGAAATACAGAGAATGAATTACGTTTTCTAGACAACGGGGTTATTCGAGAATATTATGCGACCAACGACAAAGAAAAGAATATTAATTTCTATACTGACCCCGGTTTTATTACAGATTTCTCTTCATTTACAAATTCTACAAAGACAAAAAAATATCAAGAAAGTTTGACTGATATAGATTTAAGGGTTTTAACTAAAGAAAAATTCTTGAATTTTACCAACCAGTATGACTGTGGAAAGCTATTTGTAGAAACTATTTTTCAACGAATTGTTGTAACTAAAGAAAATGAAGAGTTTAATCACTTTGTAAACACAGGGGAAGAGTTATACCTCGATATTATGAAGACAAAACCTAATTGGCTACTTCACATTCCTCAATACCATATTGCTTCTTATTTAGGCATTACACCTGAAACATTGAGTAGAATTAGAAAGAGAATTTAGCCTAAAACAACTTTACATTTCTTGGATCTAATAAAAAAATATTCTGCGTCAATTCGTTTTGAATAGTTGTAAAATCATTATGGCCTGCATATATTGGCATCTCTATTGCTTTATACCGATCTTTAAATAACAATAAACTTTTCTTCATTTCCTCAGGATTTGAGCCGGGCCAATCTATTCTCCCGATAGTTCCTTTGAAAATAAAATCACCTGTCAACATCATTTCCCCAAAATCAAAAACTGTACAACCAACGCTATGCCCTGGATAAATACCTGTTTTGAAAATGAAGTTTTGTATTTGATACGTTTTATTGTCTTCAAGAATTTTTACAGGAATATCTAATATAGTTTCATCTAGTCCAAAATGTTCAGAACCAATAAAACTAAGATTGCGAATGCGGTCACAAAACAATTCTTTTGATTTCTCTGAAGCCCAAACCTCTACCCTATATAAATCCATAAAATGTTTAACACTAAAAATATGATCTTGATGTGCATGTGTTACCAATATACCTACTACATTCAATCCTAAAAAATCAATTTTTCTTTCGATTGCTTTGGGATCAAAACTTGGGTCAACAATTAATGCATTTTGATGATTATCAATTACTAAATAGGAATTCGTTGCAAAAATAGTATTTGAAATTACTTCAACTTTATAGTTCATTAGTATGTAATTTTTGGTGTTGCAAAAATAGGATTGAATAAAATTATTGGCGTTGATTCAAATCAATTTCGTTTAAAACTTTAACATTTTAAATTCTTGATTTCAATCAATGGAATCTATTTTAGTATTGATCAACTTTGCACTTTCATTTTAACAATAATAAATAATGATCGTACATCATTTGCGAAATGCAACTTTAGTAATAGAAACAGCATACAAAGTCATTTTAGTTGACCCAATGCTTGGAAAAAAAGGAACGGCTGGTCCACCTTTCACCCTTTTTCGATTTAAACCACAACGAAATCCAATTGTGGATTTACCAAAAAATGCAATGAACATTGTAGAAAAAACTACCCATTGCTTAATCACACATCTACACCCCGACCATTTAGACAAAGAAGCAGAGAATTTCCTTCGCTCTAAACAAATTCCTGTTATTTGCAGCATAAAAGACGAAGACACATTAAGAAAAAAAGGACTAAACATATCACAAACTGTTGAATATTGGAAAGAAAGCCTTTTTTTAGGTGGGAAAATTCAAGGTATTCCAGCAGTACACGGTTACGGATTTGTTGCCAAACCAATGGGAAATGTGATGGGCTTTTACATCGAATTACCAAATGAAAAGTCGATTTATTTAAGTGCAGACACCATTTATACGGATGATGTGCATAAAGCATTAACGCAATTAAAACCAGAAATTGCTGTTGTGGCTTGTGGTACAGCTCAATTGGATATCTTTCAACCTTTATTAATGCGAATGGACGACATTTTAAAATTCGTAAAAAATGCACCAAATCAAGTAAT
>JBILRJ010000060.1:0-12092 GCA_044372695.1 Spirosomataceae bacterium | reverse complement strand
CGCATAATCTCCGTTGATGAAGTAGTTGTTTCCCATCAAAGTCGTGTTGTGGCACGCATATCCAAACAAAACCGCCTTTACCTCATTCTTTTTATTTACGAATGTCAACACGGGTACATCATGGTCCATGGGGCCAGGTAAATCAACACCTATTTTTTGGGCGGCCAATTGTCTTCTGTTGATGGCGAAATCGCTGCTTGTTTTTCCAACTGAAATCTGCATGGATTCTTGGTGTTGATAGGCTTCCAAAATCACAGCAACTAATTTATCGATTAAAGTTTGGGTATAAGCTGAAACTATTTTTTGTTCTTCTGGAGTATAATTGCTTATCACACTTAAAGAAGGCCAAATCATAGGTCCAGAATGTGTATGCGAAGAATTGAACAAAAGTTGACGACGCTCGATGCCCAGCTTTTCTTGGATTTTTTCAGCTACTTCCACGGATACTTGATGGGAGAGTCCCAATAAATCAGTCGTTACTAGGATTAATTTTTCATCCTTATTGGAGATCACGATGGCTTTTGCCCATAAATCATGTAAAACTCCCTCTGCAGGTTTTTCCCGATTGGCATAACCGGTCAAATAAGCGGGGGAATCTGGGGTGATCCTTATTTTGGCAATGCCTACTTGCATCATTGACTGTGAAAAAGACCAATGGCAGTTTATTAAAAAAATCAGGGTGATGATGTTTTTGATTTTCATTTTCCTAAGGGGATTTTAATCAAGTCGGTACAGGTGATATTGTTTCTATTTACTCTTGCTAAGGTATAAACGTTTCCTGCATTATCTAAAGCAATTGAGTTGACATAAATAGGTCGATCTCCGTTCATGTAAAATACAGCTCCATGGTCGCAGTAGGTGGATGTCGGTATTTCAAAGCTCACTAAATGCAAGTTTTCCAAGCCCTTTGCGGCCCCTTTCGCAATGGAGGCCGAACCTTCAACTCGCTTGCCGTTTTCATAAATTGGGCCTCCCGTTAAATAATAAATGGTTTTTCCATCTGGACCCAAAGTAAAACCTAAGTATCCGTAACTAAATTGGTCAAAAAAACCTGATTTCTTGGATGCTAAGGAGGTAATGCGTTCAACGATTTCAATAGTTTGATTTTTGGGGTCAAATTTGAAAAGATAACCGGAATTTCCATGTACGCCGTAAGCTACTTTTTCTGCTTCATACCAGAAAATTTGTCGCCAATGGTAACCCATGGTCCCAGGGGCTTTAGGCTCGTATTTTCCAAAATAATCCAACCTTAAATGCACATTTGCCAGTTTTTCTACCCTCATGTTGGAAGGGTCCACGAAAAAAATGTCTCCTTCAATGGTCGTGTAATAACAATGGCCCGTATCCGGGTCCACCAACAAGGACCTACACAAAGACCTAAAATCTTGATGCGGCGTGCCTGCTTCACCATTCCCAGAGATTTTGTCCAAAATAGTCAATTGTTTTGTTTCAATTTGGTAACAAAAAAAATGCCCTGTGGGCCAAGTAATCCCGAAAATATTTCCTCTTTGTGTGTCTGTGGTCATCGTCACGACACCTTCACCCTTGGGAATGAGGGCTAAATCTTCAAAAGTTTCGGTTTCTAAATCGTAGGATAAAATGTGCCCGCCTGGATATAAATCATAGCCATTCGGAGCTTGTTCCGGCAAACGATCCATGCCGTCTATGAGCTGATAATAACCTACATGGGTAGAAAAATAAAGCTTCTTTTGGTATTCATAAAATAAAACATGGCTTTTGCCTTGTGCAATGCTTTTTTTATCTGACTCTCCACAAATTTCATTCAAGTCGCCCAGGAATTTGATCTCTTGACTTTCCGGGTCAAATCGGAACATTTGACCAGCAATGTCCATTTGATCCGAAGATAAGATATAATACAAAAGCCCATCGCTTGCCAAAGATAAGGCATTGTAGGTGTCGTGGGCTTCGGGAAAACCCGAATCAAAACAAGTGGCAATTAAATGAGGAGATGAATTTTTCATTTTAATTTTTTCTGAATTTCACCTGCATAGGTATAGATTTTTTGGATAGCGGTATAGATGGAGTCCATGTCATTTTTTGAACCCAATAACATATTTTGCGTAAACCAAACCGCTTCTTGGCAGAGCCTGTCATTCAAAGGACATTGATTATTCTCCATGTATCTTGCATAATTCAATTCATCAGAGCTATACATTTTTTTGAAATTATTGGATTCAAAGGTCTGTTTTAAAAAAGCTTGTGTGTTCAAAGCAGTATATCCACCCATGGCAGGAATTCCCTCTGCATCCAAGGCTTGGATAAATTGGCTTCGCGACAAACCTTTAAAAGCAACTTCGTTGTATCTAAATGGATATAAATGATAGGCAGCTCTGGTTACTTCAGGGTATAGTTGGAGGGTACTTATGCCCGGAATTTGAGACAATAAGGAAGTTAAATACCTTGCATTTTCATTTCTTTTGTTGGTTTGCTCTTCCAATCGAGTTAATTGTGCCAATCCGATTGCCGCTTGGTATTCTGAAAATCTCAATTTATTGGCTTGCATTTGACTACCTACTGTAACAGACCCAGTGGCGATGCCATAGGGTAAACCTAAATTATGATAAGAATAACAGGCATCCATGAACGCATCATCGTCGCTGATGATAGCGCCTCCTTCTCCAATGGCGATATTTTTGGAATTTTGAAAACTGAAACAGCCTGCTTTTCCGAAGGTCCCAACTTTTTGATGATTAATTTCTGCCAAGGGTGCTTGGCATGCATCTTCGATTACAATGAGTTGGTGTTTTTGGGCAATCGACATGATTCGAATCATGTCGGAAGGAAGTCCTAAAATATGAACAGGCATGATGGCTTTGGTCCTTGGAGTGATTTTTGCCTCAATTTTAGCAGGATCCATTTGAAAAGTGCTTGGATCAACATCCACAAAAATGGGAATGGCGCCATTGGCCAGAATGGATTGAATGGTAGCGATGAATGTATAAGGAGTAACCAAAACTTCATCTCCCGCTTTTATTTGGCATTGGTTCAAAGCGATGATGAGCGCGTTTGTTCCATTGACCACTGTGAGGCACCTTTTTGATCCGAGTAATTTGGCCCAAGTTTGTTCAAACTGAATGACTGTTTTTGATCTTGACCAAACGCCACTTCTCATGACTTCCAATAGAATTTTTTCGTCTTTTTCTGCTTCCCAAATGGGCCATTTAATCCATTTAGAGGGATTTATGGTTTTTTCGCCACCTAAAAGAAAAGGTTTATGGGATTTTTTAGAAAATACAGATTTTGTTGAATTCGAAATAAGTCCAGCATTGATACTAAGCAGAGAAGCTTTTTTGATAAAATCTCTTCGATTGGTGTTTTTCATGAATGAAATTAAATAGACAGGTGTAATTTATCATTCAAAATTTATTTTTCTACAGATTTGGAAACTTATTTGATTTATTTAATAATTTTTTTTTATGCTTTTGATAAAAATTATTGTTTTTGGAATTTCTCAGCCCTATTTTTATGGGATTTTTTAATTTTTTACTAAAACATATTTTATTATGAAACAAAATTACCCAGGCAAAATTTTACTTTTGCTGATGTGTCTTTTCTCCATTTCATGGGGGGCAATGGCACAAGCAACCATCACAGGTAAGGTTACCGATGAAAAAGGAGAGGCTCTCGTGGGGGCAAATATCCTTCTTAAAGATTCCAATAAGGGAACATCAACAAACGTCGATGGTAAATTTACCATTTCCGTTCCCGGTGCTAAGAGCCAGTTGGTATTTTCTTCAGTTGGTTATGATAGCAAAACGATTACCGTAGGAAATCAATCTGTTATCAACGTTGTTTTAACAGGAAATGCAAAAGATTTATCTGAAGTTGTGGTTATCGGTTATGGTACACAACGTAAGTCAGATTTAACAGGTTCTGTAAGTTCCATCAAAACTGAGCAATTGTTGGAAAGACCTGCATCTTCTTTGAACCAAGCTTTGGCTGGTCGTATGGCAGGTGTTCAGGTGAACAATAACTCGGGTCGTCCGGGTGGTCGTACTACTGTTCGTGTGCGTGGATTTAGTTCCATTAACTCATCCAACAATCCATTATACGTGGTGGATGGTGTAATGCTTCCTCAAGGAACCTTGAATCAATTTACGAACGCGATTGATTATATAAATCCAAATGACATCGTTTCTGTAGAAGTGCTAAAAGATGCATCATCTACAGCGATTTATGGTGCTCGTGGTGCGAATGGTGTTATCTTAATTACAACCAAAAAAGGAAAAGCTGGCGAAGGTACAATAACCTACAATTCAGATTTCAGTGTGAACGTAACAGGTCCAAACAAACCAGAAGTATTGAATGCTAAGCAGTACATGGCTGTTGAGGATTTAGCTTGGAAGAACATGCAAAAATATGATCCAGCAGGTTGGAATGCAGGTAAATGGGCAGCTTATGATCCTAAAATCCGTAGAGCTAACTATAGCAAGCAATTTCCTGGGGTATTTGATGCCAACTTAAATCCTTTACATGATACGGATTGGTTCAATGAATCTACACAAGCTAAAATTTCACAAAACCACCAGTTGGGCTTTAGTGGTGGTAATGAGCGTACACAATATTCCTTTTCATTAGGTTATCGAGATGATCAAGGTCTAGTTAAAACTACTTATTCGACTCGTTATTCCGGTCGATTTACCATAGACGATCAAATTAAAACTTGGTTGAAAGTGGGTGGTACGCTTGCATATAATAATCAAACTGAGCGTTTATCCGACGTAAACGATGCAGTTTCTCGTCAAATTGTAGAAGATTTTCCATTTTTGCCTGTTAGATATGCAGACGGATCCTATGCAAACAACCGTGATTTTCCATTTGCTGAAGGAACATTTAGTTCTGTTCACCGTTTAAATGGTCGTCAATTTATCTTAAATACGCAGACAACAACAGGTAGTATTTATTCAAACATTACCTTCATGAAGGGTTTAGAGATGAAGACGGTTTTTGGAGCTAATGTCATTACTCAAGAAAACAATGTTTCTCAAACTCGTACTTTAGCAATTGCTAACCAAGGAGAGGCATCTGCTTCTAATTCAAAAGAGACGTTTTGGTCTTTAGAGAATTATTTAACCTACACGAAAACGTTTAAAGACATCCATACAATTACTGCATTAGCGGGTTTTTCTTGGCAACAAACAGATGCTTTCAATATTTCGGCTAGTGTACGTGGTTTTGCCACTGATTATTTCGGATTTAACAATTTAGGTGCAGCAGCAACATTGGTTGGGATTGGTTCAGGTGCATCTAGATTTGCATTTAATTCCTATTTTGGTCGTGTAAATTATAGTTTAAATAATAAGTATTTAGCTACATTAACAGCTCGTGCTGACGGATCGTCTAGATTTGGAGAGAATAATAAATTTGCTCTTTTCCCTTCTGGGGCATTGGCATGGAGAGTTTCTGAAGAAGACTTCTTGAAAGATAACAATACCATTTCTAACTTGAAATTAAGAACTAGTTATGGTGTTACAGGTAACTCTGAAATTCCTTCTTATTCTTCCCTTTCATTGTTGAACTCCAACTATGCTGCGGTTATCAATGATGCCCGTGTATCTGGAACTGGAATTGCACGTTTGGCAAACCCTGATTTGCAATGGGAAAAAACAGCACAAACGGATTTTGGTATTGAATTAGGTTTGTGGAACGGTCGTTTGACTTTAGAAGCAGATTATTACTACCGATTAACAACGGATATGTTATTGGATGCTCCGGTACCGACTTCATCAGGTTACGGAACAATTCGTAGAAACGTAGGTTCAATGGAAAACAAAGGTCTTGAATTAACGATTAATTCAATAAATATTGCTTCTGGTGATTTCCAATGGAGTACCAATTTCAATATTTCATCCAATCGCAATAAAGTATTATCTCTAGCAACACCTTCAGATATCTTCAACGTTGGAGGTCCTAACTTTACCAATCCAACTAATATTATCCGTGTGGGAGAGCCGGTAGGTTCATTCTGGGGTTTAACTCGTTTAGGTGTTTGGAGCGAGTCAGAGCGCGAGCAAGCTGCTAAATTCACTTCTTACCGTAATGGATTAACGATGTTGCCAGGTGATTTGAAGTACAAAGATTTCAATGGCGACAATGCAATCACAGATGCTGATAGAAGAATTATTGGAAATGGTAATCCTGATTTCTGGGGATCATTAACGAATACGTTCAAATACAAGAATTTTGATTTAATGTTGGAATTAGCTTATTCATATGGTAACGATGTGATGTTGATGAACTTACACCCATCTGAGGATCGTCAGGCATTAGCTAACAGTTATTCTACTGTATTAAACGCTTGGACTCCAACTAATCAAAATACGATGATTGCGGAAATTCGTGATACTCGTGCTGGTTATGTAACGAACGTGGATACTTGGTGGATCAAAGATGGTTCATTCTTACGTGGAAGAAACTTATTATTAGGTTACACTTTCCCAAGTGCTGTAGCTAGTAAACTTAAGTTAAGTCGTCTTCGCGTTTATGGAACCGCACAGAATTTCTTCTTATTAGTGAAAGAAGCAGGTGTAGTAGGCGATCCTGAAACAACTCCTTTGAACCAAGGTGGTGGTAACAGTGCATTCTCCCAAGGTATGATTTGGCACAATTATCCAAAGCCAACCATTTACATGTTGGGTTTACAAGTTGCATTTTAATTCTTAGGATCCATTTAAATTAAAAAATGTCATGAAAATAAATTTAATTTCCAAAATATATAAGACCGCCCTGGTTGGCGCATTGGTTTTTGGACAATCGGCATGTTCTGATTTCTTAACGGAAAAGGCGCCGTCCAACTTAACCCCCGAAAGTTTTTACACAATTCCTGATCACGCGGAGGCAGCAATTGCTTCAGTTTATGCTGATTTAAGATTCATGGGTGGTGGAGCAGGTATTTTTTCTACCAACTGGCAATTGTTGGAGGCTCTTACAGGAACTTCCACTACGGAAACTGCTCAGAATTCAGATTTGAATAACCTGTATGGTTTGGTACATGATGGTTATACCATACATGTTGTGAATTATTGGGGAGGACTTTACAAAGTGATTGCTCAAGCAAATCAGGTGTTGGAAAAAGTTCCACCAATCAAGCCAATGGATGAAAAGCAAAAAAGTAGAATTTTAGGTGAAGCTCGCTTCTTACGTGCTTCTGCTTATTTTACCGCGGTTCGTTTATGGGGAGATATTCCTTTGATCACTAAGCCGCAAACTGCTACTTCAGAAGATTTTCTTCCTACCAGAAGTTCTGTTGAGTCTGTGTATAAATTGATTGTTGAAGATTTAATTGCAGCTGAATCAGCTGGATTAGATTGGATGGATACCAGAGGTCGTGTAAATACCGCTGCTATAAAGGCTCAATTAGCTGAAGTATATTTAACGATGGCTGGAGGTTCTTTGAAGAAAGGAGCAACCCATTATAAATTAGCTGCAGACAAGGCTTTGGAAGTAATCAACTATGCAAATAGCAATCCAACCTCTATCAATTTGTTTACAAGCTATTACGATATTCATCGTGAGGCTACTGAAAATAGATTGGAGCATTTGTTTATGATTCAATACAATAACACTGTTGCTGGTAACCCAATGGGTAATTTCTTCCCTAACTTTAAGCCAGTGACGTTTAACGGACCTGGAGGTACAGGATCTTCTGTTCCAACTCCTGCTTTTTATCGATCGTATGAAGAGGGTGATTTAAGAACCAAAGATCAAGATGGTTTCTTCTACACCAGTTATTTCACCAACGGAAATGGTGCACCATTTAGCCTTGGCGCTCCTTATGTTTTCAAACATTTCAATCAAACTTCCAACGGATCTTTTGGTGTGGCTGGAACAAGAAATGATAATTTGAACGTTCCTCAGATTCGTTATGCACAAGTACTTTTGACTTATGCAGAAGCGCAAAATGAAGTTGGAGGACCTACAGAGGCAGCTTATGCTGCATTTAAGCGAATCAGAGACCGTGCTAAATTAACGACTCCTGAATTAGGAACGTATTCACAAACTTCTTTCAGAAATGCTGTTTGGAAAGAGCGTTGGCATGAATTATGCTATGAGCAAATCACTTGGTTTGACATGGTTCGTTTGAGAAAAGCTTTCAATGAGAACACCAAATCTTTCGAAGATTTTGTGGGTCATACCAACCTAAGCTCGAATCAAAAACTTCAAGAGAAGCACTTGTTACTTCCTTTGCCTACTGCAGAGTTATTGAATAACCCTAAATTAGGTAAGCAAAATACAGGTTATTAATCTTGACAAATAAGCGATAAAGAAATCCCCTTACATGAAAATGTTAAGGGGATTTTTTTTAACTTGTTGCTGCCAAATCTTTGGGCTTATTTTTTAAACCTATGAATAAAATTATATCCAATCTTGTTTTACTACTGCTGTTAACTTTTACTTTAAAAGCACAAAGCAGCTTTTCCATCGTGTACACTTCAGGTTTAGAGGGACATAAAATCTACCGTATTCCGGCCATCATTCAAAATGGACAAGGTGCCTTATTGGCTTTTGCAGAAGGTAGGGTGAAGGGAAGTAATGATTTTGGTGACATTAATATCGTTTTAAAACGGAGTATAGATGGCGGAAAAACTTGGTCTGCTCTTCAAACCTTGGTTGACTTTCAAGATTTACAAGCAGGAAATCCCACACCCATTTTGGATAGCACTGACCCCCGATTTCCTAAGGGACGTATTTTTCTTTTTTACAATACGGGAAATAACCACGAAGGAGAAGTAAGAAGAGGTCGAGGATTGCGGGAGGTTTGGTACATAACTTCAACGGACGGTGGTATGAATTGGTCTGAACCAGTCAATATTACCATGCAAGTACATAAGCCGAATCAAGCACTCATCAATCCTGCTTATCAATTTAAAGAGGATTGGAGGCATTATGCCAATGGTCCAGGACACGGCTTGCAGTTTTCTTCGGGTAAGTTTAAAGGAAGGCTCTTCGTTCCTGCAAACCATTCCGAAGGTGGTTTTGGAGATCACGGTGTAGATTATCGGGCACATGCTTTTTATTCCGATGACCATGGTAAAACTTTTCACTTAACAGAATCCATTGCTATTCCCGGAAGTAATGAGTCAAGCGCTGCTCAATTATCGAAAAATGGTTTAATGCTAAACATCCGCAATCAAAAGGCAGATATTCATGCTCGAATAGTTTCCAAAAGTTACAATGGTGGGGCATCTTGGGATACGACTTATTTCGACCATCAATTGCCTGATCCGATTTGTCAAGGCAGCTTGTTAAGTATCCCACAAAAAAAGGGACCTTTTGTTTTGGCTTTTAGCAATGCTGCGGATGCTCAAAATAGAGATAATTTAACTCTGCGTATTAGCAAAGACGAAGGGATCACTTGGCCTATTTTGATTCCCATAGATAATAGTGCTTTATCAGGAGAATCTCCCAAGGATTTTACTGCTTATTCCGATTTAGTTAATATGGATTCGAACCACATCGGCATCATTTATGAAAGAAAAGATTATTCTCAAATTGTATTTAAAAATATTCAATGGAAATAGTTAAATATTTTGGTCAACTTTAATGCATATTAAACCTATTTAAATGAAAAATACACGTAGAACCTTTATCAAAAAGGCCTCATCCGGTGCCTTTGCTTTAACTTTGGGCGGTATACTTCCTTCATTTTCAGCGAAAAGTTATCAACAAATTTTAGGAGCTAACGAAAAAATTCGAGTGGCTTGCATGGGTGTGAATAGCCGAGGCTTAGCCGTTGGTAAAAATTTCGCTCATCAAAAAAATTGTGAGGTGCTGCATGTTTGCGATGTCGATAAGCGTGCCGCTGATATTTGCATTGATGCCATCCAACAAATACAAACCCTAAGGCCCAAAGCAACTCCTGATTTTAGGAATGCTTTGGAAGACAAAGATTTGGATGCCTTGATTGTCACCGCTCCTGATCACTGGCATGCTCCTGCTGCCCTTTTAGCTTGCTCCGCTGGAAAACATGTGTATTTGGAAAAACCCTGCAGTCACAATCCCAATGAAGGAGAAATGTTGGTTAAATCTGCCGAGAAACATAAGCGTGTTTTACAAATGGGAAATCAAAGGCGTTCTTGGCCCAATGTAGCTGCGGCTATCGCAGAACTGCATGCGGGTGTCATTGGGCGACCGTATTTCGCCAAAACTTGGTACACCGCTAATCGTCCTTCCATTGGTATTGGAAAGGAAACCGCGGTACCTGAATGGTTAAATTATGATTTATGGCAAGGTCCTGCTCCTCGCAAAGCCTTTAAGGATAACCTGATTCACTACAATTGGCATTGGTTTTGGCATTGGGGAACGGGTGAAGCCTTGAACAATGGAACACACATGGTCGATTTAGCTAGGTGGGGCTTGAATGTGAAATATCCTAGCAAAGTGAGTTCTACTGGCGGGCGGTATATGTACCAAGATGATTGGCAAACTCCCGATACCCAAATGATTAATATGGAATTTGATAATAATTCCATGATTTCTTGGGAAGGTAGAAGTTGCAATGGAAAGTCCATAGAAGCCAACAGTGTGGGTGTTATTTTTTACGCTGAGCAGGGAAGTATGGTCATTGAAAGTGGCAACTCGTATAAAATTTACGACTTAAAAAATAACTTGGTTAAGGAGGTGAAAAATAATTCAACAGTAGATGCTCGTAATCTTTCTGATCCTTCTAAAAATTTAGATGCTTTACATATTCTCAATTTCTTTGATGGCATCCGTTTAGGTTCTCCTTTGAATTCGGATATCGTCAGTGGTCACCAAAGTACACTTTTGGTACAATTAGGGAATATTTCCCAACGTGTGGGACGAACTTTGGACATTAATCCCCAAAATGGACATATTTTGAAGGACAAAGAAGCCATGAAGTATTGGTCACGCGAGTACCAACCTGGCTGGGAACCTAAAATTTAAGTCATGATGGAGTCAAGTGATTTATTAGGCAAACAAGAAAATTTTTTGAGTGATCGTCTGTATTCTTTGGATGCACTTCGTGGCTTTGACATGTTTTGGATCATGGGTGCAGAGGAGGTAGTACATGGACTTTCTGAAATGACACATGCTCCTTTTTTGGAAACTTTTTCCAATCAGCTTCGACATCCATCTTGGAATGGCTTTACTTTTTATGATCTTATTTTTCCATTATTTATTTTTTTGGCTGGAGTTTCAACTCCTTATTCCATCGGCAAAGCTTTAGAAAAAGGGGTTTCTAAGCAAGTGCTTTTGAGAAAAATACTTTTACGTGGCTTTACCTTAGTGATGTTGGGAATTATTTACAACAATGGATTGGTCTTAAGACCCCTAGAAGATGTGCGTTTTTCTTCTGTTTTAGGTAGAATAGGTATTGCTTACATGTTGGCCAATGTTATTTTTATTTATGTCAAACATGCTTGGCTCATTTTTTGGTTTTCCTTTCTTTTAATCTTGTATTATTTGATTCTGAAATTCACTTCAGCTCCTGGTTTTCTTGCAGGTGATTTGACCATGCCAGGAAATTTTGCTTCCTACGTCGACCGAATGGTATTGCCAGGTAAATTGAGTAAAGGGATTCACGATACGGTCGGTTTTTTTAACAACATACCTGCAATTTCTAATGCATTGGCAGGAATCATGGTCGGATTATTTTTGAAGACAAAGGAAATCAGTGGGAATAAAAAAGCCTTGTATTTGTTAGCCTTTGGATGTTTTTCCTTGCTAGTGGCTCAAATTTGGAATTTGGATTTTCCCATCAATAAGAATCTTTGGTCGAGTTCTTTTGTCATGCAAACCGTCGGGTTTAGTCTCCTACTTTTTGCTTTATTTTACTACGTTATCGACGTCTTAGGTTACAAAAAATGGGCTTTCTTTTTTCAGGTGATAGGAGTCAATTCGATTTTGATTTATCTTTCGGATAAATTTATTGCTTGGGAATTTACCGCCAAAAAATTATTTGAATGGCTTTATTTTTGGTCAGGGGAGTCTGGCTCAATGCTTGGAGTAGCTCTTTCAGTTTTAGTGCTGAAATGGCTTTTCTTGCGATTTTTATATCAGAAAAAAATATTTTTACGCGTTTAACTATTTGAAATTTTGAAAGTATA
>JBILRJ010000345.1:0-3189 GCA_044372695.1 Spirosomataceae bacterium | reverse complement strand
TCAATGGAAATAAAACGATTACTTGCGGAGGGGGCGGAGCTATTGTGACCCAAGATGCGAATTTGGGGGCTAGGGCAAAACATCTTAGCACAACCGCCAAACAAGCCCATCCATTTGAATTTTATCATGATGAATTGGGGTATAATTTCAGAATGCCCAACTTAAATGCAGCTTTGGCCTGCGCACAGTTGGAATTGTTGCCACAGATACTGGCCAACAAAAGAGAATTGGCGCATCAATATCAATCTTATTTCAAAGAACAAGGGATTTGTTTTCGAACGGAATTGCCTGAAACAAAAGCCAATTACTGGTTGATGTGTTTGGAATTAGAGAACAAGGCGCAAAGAGATGTATTTTTAGCAGAAACTAACTTGGCAGGAGTCATGACGCGCCCTATTTGGCAATTGATGCACCGTTTACCGATGTACAAAGATTGTCAAAGAGATGAACAGCTGAATGCGCAGTTTTTAGAAGAGCGCATTGTCAATATCCCAAGCAGTTACCGACCTTAAACTTTTTACCATGCAGAATCTCATACTTATTGGTGGTGGTGGACATGCAAAATCGTGCATAGATATTGTTTTGTCAACTTCATTATTCAAGATTCTTGGCTATGTGGATTTAGAGAAAAGCCTAGATGAAAAATATGCCATTCCCTATTTAGGACAAGATGATGTTCTACCAAATTATGTTGAGGGTAATCAATTTTTGATCACCATTGGTCAAATTAATTCTTCGGAAAAGCGAGAACGTATTTTTAATGATATTAAAGCATTGGGAGGGACCTTGGCTAAAGTTATTTCTCCCTATGCACAAGTCTCCAATTTTGCTACAATTGGAGAAGGGACTATTGTTTTTCATGGTGTTACTGTTCAAGCAGATGCCAGCATTGGCCATAATTGTATTGTCAATAATCATGCATTAGTTGAGCATGATTGTCAAATTGGAAATCATTGCCATATTTCCACAAATGCTGTTGTTAATGGAAATGTGACTTTGTCGAATGGGGTTTTCATCGGCAGTTCTGCCGTTTTAAAACAGGGAATCTCAATTGGTGAAAAGGCTGTAATTGGAATGGGATCTGTTGTTTTGCGTAATGTAGAAGCTCAACAAGTTGTTTTTGGTAACCCAGCAAAATTGAAATAAATGAATCGGACAATCATCATAGCAGAAGCGGGAGTCAATCACAATGGGAACCTATTGTTAGCCAAAAAATTAATCGATGCTGCGGTTGAAGCAGGTGTGGACTATGTGAAATTTCAGACCTTCAATGCCAATTTATTGGTAAGTAAGTCTGCTCAAAAAGCGGAATATCAGAAAGTTAGTGCTCAAAACGAGGAATCTCAGTTTGACATGTTGAAAAAATTGGAATTAAGTTGGGAAGATCATTTGGAACTGATACAATATTGTAAATCAAACGATATTAAGTTTTTTTCTACTGCTTTTGATTTAGCAAGTTTAGATGTTTTAAGTAAACTTGGTTTTCAGTTATTCAAAATTCCTTCTGGAGAAATTACCAACTTGCCTTATTTGAAAAAAATAGCGCATTTGGCTAATGAAGTTATTTTGTCTACGGGAATGTGCACGTTGGAAGAAATTGGAGAAGCCATAGAGGTACTGAAAAATGGAGGAATTCCTTTGGAAAAAATCAGTGTGCTGCATTGCAATACCGAATATCCAACTCCCATGAAGGATGTGAATCTTTTAGCCATGAATGAAATAGGCCGCCGATTCCAGGTCAATGTGGGTTATTCAGATCATACTTTGGGAATTGAAATACCGATTGCGGCCGTTGCTTTAGGAGCCAAAATAATCGAAAAGCATTTTACGCTGGATAGGCAAATGGACGGGCCAGATCATCAAGCGTCTTTGGAACCGCATGAATTAAAAGCCATGGTTTCCGCCATACGAAACATCGAATTGGCGTTGGGTTCAGGACTTAAAACGCCTTCCGATTCTGAGAAAAAAAATATCGCCATTGCGAGAAAAAGCATTCATTTGAAAGAGGCTAAGAAAAAGGGAGAGCTACTGACAGAACAAGATTTAGAGATGTTACGACCCGGTGACGGCATTTCTCCTATGCGAATGGATGAACTAATAGGT
Source organism: Spirosomataceae bacterium (assembly GCA_044372695.1). Classification (GTDB taxonomy): domain Bacteria; phylum Bacteroidota; class Bacteroidia; order Cytophagales; family Spirosomataceae; genus Aquirufa. Next base: position 1,086 of record JBILRJ010000345.1, on the reverse strand, counting down.
AAAATTTGTCAACGTGATTTGTCAGCTGGGCATCAATTGAAAATAGAGGATATTGCATGATGAAAGTATTAGTTTTAACTAGTTCTCGGGCTGATTTTGGCATTTATTTGCCACTATTGAAAAAAATGGAAAAGGATGCATTTTTCCAAGTTGAAATTGTGGCTTTTGGTACCCATTTGTCCAAACAACATGGTTATACCCTTTCTGAGATTAAAGCACAAGGATTTCATGCAATCCATGAAATCAATACGGTTCCTACTGATGATTCGCCCCTTGAGATCGCTAGATCAATGGGTGATACGACCCAAAAATTTGCTGAATTTTGGAGAAAAAATGCTCATGAGGTGGATTGGGTGTTGTGTTTAGGAGACCGATATGAGATGTTTGCTGCAATCGTAGCCGGCATACCATTTCGTATTCCATTTGCTCATTTACACGGAGGCGAAACTACCCTGGGTGCCATGGACAATGTTTTCAGACATTCGATAAGTTTGGCCGCTCGCTTACATTTTGTCGCAACTCCTTCTAGTAAAACACGTCTGCTTGAATTATTGGGGGACCAGGAGGGAATTCATTATGTAGGGGCATTGGGCTTAGATAATTTGAAGGATTTTGGCATTTATTCAACGGAAGAATTTCGAGAGAAATTTCAGATGGATTTAACCAAAAAAACCATATTGTGTACGGTTCATCCAGAAACGGCGGGCGACATGAATAACCAAGCCCATGTGTTGGAATTGATTTCTGCCATCAAATCGTTAGAAGAATATCAATTTTTAATTACTTTGCCAAATGCTGATACGGAAAGTTGGCAAATTCGCCGGGCATTGATCGCTGATTTACAGCACATTGAACGTGTGAAATTGGTCGAAAATTTGGGTTCAAAAGGTTATTTTTCTGCCATGCAGCATGCGGCTATGTTGTTGGGAAATACATCCAGTGGTATCATAGAGGCTGCCTCATTTGGGCGATATGTGATTGATTTAGGGGACCGCCAAAAGGGCAGAGAAGCTGGTGAAAATGTTTTTCATGTGCCTTTTGATTCGGAAAAAATCATTTCACAAGTGCGAAAAATTGAGTTATTGC
>JBILRJ010000344.1:0-3192 GCA_044372695.1 Spirosomataceae bacterium | reverse complement strand
ACGGATAATGATGGAATCGTTAATTATTTGGACTTAGACTCAGATGGGGACGGATGTTCGGATGCATTTGAAGGAGGGGCCACGACATCTAAGGAACGCAATTATACTTTTTCGTTTGTGAGTCCGAACAATGATGCTAATTCCAACGGATTAATTGATACCAAAGAAGGAAGTACGGCAGGAACCCATAATTACACATTAACCTACACAGATTATGCCTTGTTAGCTTCTATCAATGCCTGTACAGATACAGATGGAGATGGGATAACAGACGTATTTGATATGGATGACGATAATGATGGTGTGTTGGATGAAGAAGAATTATGTAGTTTGGCGATTGATTTTGGAGCAGATGGCTCTTTTGAATCTGCCTCATCGGTGGCATCAGATAATGCGTTTAATAGCAATGTCACAGCTGCTGGCTGGCTGAATGGTGTGGGGACCTTAGACTCATGGAAATCACCAATGCCAATTCTTGGAACGGGTGTTTGGGGTGGTATGTCAGATGGGATGCCTTCTTCACCAAACGGAGGGGTTTTTGTATCAGGATGGGTAAATTCTGCTACGCCAAATACGACCAATGAGTCGATGTACAAGGTCGTGAATAACCTAGTTGTTGGTCAAAAATACACCCTAGTTTTTTACCAGGCGAATACCGGAATAGAAGGAACAACTCCCATTAATTCATCGGCAAATTGGAAAATAGTTTTTGGAGACGATGTTTTTTATACTCCCGAAATCCCTTATTTAGGGGAACGCAATCAAATTTGGCATAAGATCGAATTGGAATTTATCGCAACTAGCCAAAGTCAAAGATTGGAATTCTTTGTCAATAATGGTCTTGTTGGGGGATATCATGAGTCAATGGGACTTGATGGAATCGAACTAAAAACAGGCGGGAAATTTGAAATATGTACAATTGACACCGATAAAGATGGTATTTCAAACCATTTAGATTTAGATTCGGATGGTGATGGATGTGCGGATGCTATTGAGTCGAGAAGCTCATTAGCGGCTACTTCATTGACTGTTTATCCAACAGGCGCTGATAGCAATAACAACGGTTTGTTAAATGTTTACGAAGGAAGCGCAGCGGGATCGCTTAATTATACATCAACATATAAAGAGAATGCCTTATTGAGTACCATCAATGCCTGTTTAGATACGGATAGAGATGGGATAACAGACGTATTTGATATCGATGATGATAACGATGGTGTGTTAGATTCCACAGAGGAGGATTGTGTAGAATTATCAACGAATACGGATTTTTACGGCGCCAATTTTTGGAGTGGAATTACTTGGACGGGAGGCTATGTTATTCGTCCCAATAATGGGAATTTAATTCCAGAGGGACTGATAGATGGAGATTTGGCGGCAGGAATAGCGGTATTTGCGCCTTGTTCGCCTTGTCTACCTACACCGGTGCAAGTATTGTCAGATAATTTTACTTCGACACCGATTATTTTTACCTTAACAGCCAAGTCACCTATTCCTGCAGATGGATTCTCTATTGTTAACGATTTTGGAACATTGGGAGATGGTATTAAAGTAGCTGATTTCTTATTGTATTCGGATAATTTATTATTAGGCACGGAATCATTTTTATCTATTCCTTCTACTGCGAATTCTCAGAGATATGCATTTAGCAAAAGTTATCAAAACGTTACCAAATTGGTGGTGAAGGTGTACCAAGTGGGAACCGGAGGAGGCCAAGGAGATAACGGGATGCAGCTGTCTGAGCTAGGTTTATATTCGAACAAGTCTTATTGCAATGATGTAGACACAGATGGAGATGGGATTGTCAATCGTTTGGATTTGGATTCCGATGCAGATGCATGTACAGACGCGATTGAAGCGGGAAGTTCTACTACGGCAACTTCTACTAGCACGTATCCCACGGGAGTCGATGTCAATAATAACGGTTTATTGGATGTGTACGAAACTGGTACCACGGGTAACATCAATTACCAGTCAAAATACGTTCCTTACGGCTTAAGTAAAAACTTGGCTACTTGCTTGGATAGCGATGGGGATGGTATAACCAACTTAATCGATATTGATGATGACAACGATGGAATTTTAGATGCAATTGAATCGCCTAGCTGTTTCTTCACTGCAGCGGAATGGAATACTGCGGATAAATCGCTTTATACTACCATTAGTTCTGAATTAAACACGCTTGCTCCCAATTCCAAATTTGCGGCATTAACAGATAATATAGGCACAACGACTGCTGCGGTACAATTTGTCACTGCCACTGCTCAACAGCAAAATGGCAAAGAATTGTTTAAAGTGGCCTTTTTACAGCCTACGCAATTGGATGCTCTATACATTCAAAAAACAACAGCGACGGAAATTTTTGCAAGCACCGCCAATAGTTTAAGATTCCAAGGTTCAAACAACAACAGCATCTGGATTGATTTAACCACTACATCCCCATTCACATTAGTCGCCAACGCGACGAATGTAACGGCCAACGGGTCAGTCTCTTTAACGAATTCCAATAAATTTACGGTAAGCGCGAATGCCTCCAAATACAGTTTTTACCGTATTTTGGGTGCGGTGAATGCCAATATTTTAGCGGGTATTGCCTCCGAGTTTTACTTTGATGTAAATAACAATACTTATGTTACTTCATCGTATCCAAAAGCGAACTGCACATCTAATACTGATGGTGATGCCCTCTTAAATCATTTAGATTTGGATTCTGATGGCGATGGTTGTTTTGATGCAGTAGAAGCGGGAACCACTATCATTACTACCTCAGGGGTAGACAAATCAACCAATCTTACCTCTTCCGTTATTCCTGGTCCTTATGGCGCCAATGGTTTTGCAGATGGATTAGAAACTGTGACAGATAACGGAACTTACAAAGGCATTTATGCTTATGAAAATGCCACGAGTGTCACCTTAAACGGATGTATCGATACGGACGGAGATGGCGTGAATGATTTAATGGATTTAGATGACGATAATGATGGGGTTTTGGATACCGTTGAAGATTATTGTTTACCGACCACTTATTTATCCAAAACAGGTGTAACAGTTACATCTGGACTTGTCTGGAACGGTGCTTTGTCTTTACTTGTAGATGGTTCAGATGTTGCTAACCAAAGCTACCCAACAGCAGGAGCAATAGCAGGTTTGAGTGTTTTACAATTTGATTTACCAACTGCACAAAAGCTCGCT
>JBILRJ010000343.1:0-3198 GCA_044372695.1 Spirosomataceae bacterium | reverse complement strand
AAAAATTATTGGCAATGCTTAACAGAAAATTCACTGATTCAATCGTTTTTTCAGAAAAATTGCCGCCATAAATGGCCGAATCCAAATCATTTAAAGATTTGTCTAAATATTTAACATTTAAATTGTCCAACATTTCTTTGGTAGTAAAGGTTGAAAAGGGAATCGATGTAAGGGATTCCATGTAATTTTTCCAAAGGGCAAAGGATTTTTCGAGGTTACGGAGTCCAACGTTCGAATTGGCGATGTTTTTAAAATAACGTTGAAAAGACCGTCTAAACTCTAAATTTTTTCTCCACAACAAGTACAGTTTGAAACTTTGTTTGATTTTATTTCCAAAGAACCAATAGATCAGACCCAATAACAAGATGATACCTAAACCCCATGAAAGAATGTTTTTTAGTTCGACCCTCGGGCTAAGTAGTGGAATGTCGATCTCTTGGTACACTTTGTTGAGGTCAACTTTTTCTGGATGCTTGACCAAACGTTTCAAAAAAATGGTATCGGCCTTAGAAGTGACCAAGGTACAATCTTGTTCATTCATTAGGTAAATCGGAAATCGCAATACCTGTAAAGGTTCTAGATTAAAGAGGCGAAAGGTGTACACAGCCGAGTCTAAACTGTTATTTCCTTGGGTTTGGGTACTAAAATAGTCTCTTTTTACGACTTCAAATGCCCCTAATGGACGCGTCAGATCAGGAAAAAAAACTTCTTGGTTTTTGCTATGCCGGACAGAAATGGTGTAACGAAAAGACTGTCCAATTTTGACAGAATCTTCGATAAACCTTCCTTCAATTTGCATCGGCAATTTTTCCATTAATTTCGGGTGTTGAATAATTTAACTAAACTCGGGACATAATCTTCTCCCGCTTTTACAGAAACGTAATCGGCACGCCATTTTTTACACTGCGTTTTTAAGTCAATGGCTTTGTTTTCGTTAAAGTCGTGCAATAGTTTTCTAAAACCCTTCGCAGAGGTGTTCACCCAAGTAATTTTATTTCTTTCTGGGTCCAAAATCGGCACAATTCCCATGGACGGCAAGGACAATTCTTGCTGGTCGTTGACATGAATAATGACCAAATCATGCTTGTTCGCAGCGGCTTTAAGCATATCTTCATAGCCTGTATCAATGAAATCCGAAAGCACAAAAATTAAGCTACGGCGTTTTAAAACATGCATTACAAACATCAAAGCACCTTTTAAGTCGGTGCCTTTGTTTTCTGGTTCCAATTTAAAAAGCTCGGAAATGGCTTTAAAACCATGTTTCTTGCCTGCTGCAGGGGCCATGAATTTTTCGTTCTTGTCTGAATAACAGCAAAACCCAATGTGGCTAGCTTCTTTCATGGCTGAAAGCGCCAAAACCGCGCTCACCTCCTTTATGGTGCGGGATTTACTTTTTCCTTGTCTACCGATGTTCCCCGATGCGCTTACATCCAGCAAGAAAAATACGTTTTGCTCCTTTTCTTCTTTGAATAATTTGATGAAAGTTCCATGCCCCTTGGCGCTGGTATTCCAATCGATGTGGCGCACATCATCTCCATATTGGTATTGCCTCAAATCGCTAAACTCAAGTCCAGAGCCCTTGAATACCGAAGAGAAATTTCCGTGCATTTGCGTATTAATCGCCTTTCGAATGCGAATTTCAAGTTGGACAACATGCGTAAGAAATGACCGAATATCCATTTGTGGGGATATAGTTTTTAGAAATTCAAAGTTTAAATTTAAAGATTTAAAATGAAAATTTCGGAAAAGTCACGATTTCCAATGAATATTCATAAAAGCTTTCTAATTTGTAACCAAATTTTTAACATGCGCCGTTTTATTTTTTTACTCTTTCTTTTTTTCTTATCCTGTTCTGAGGAAAAAACCATTAATTTGGTTCCAGAAGAAAAAATGGCCGCTGTTTTGTTGGATATTCATCTCTTGGAGGGGAAAGTGAATGAAATGCATTTGGGTTCTGTGGATTCCTCCTTGGTGGTATACAATTATTTGGAGAAAAAAATCTTCAAAAAACACCAAATTGACTCCGCCGCTTTTAATCAATGCTTAGCGGCCTACCTTCGTGAACCCAAACAGTTTAAACGCTTGTACCAAAAAGTAACGAATCAAATCAATTCACTTGATCCTTCGAAAGTCAAGCCTTCCAAAGCCTTATGAAACTTTTTTTCACCTTCCTTTTCTTTGGTATGCACCTAGCTTCAACTGCTCAAATTCCTTTTTTTCAAGCCCATCGTGGAGGGAGGGGTCTCTTCCCAGAAAACACCTTGATCGCCTTTGAAAAATCATTGGACCTTGGCATTCAAGTGATGGAAATGGATGTCTGTATTTCCGCTGATGGACAAGTGGTGGTCTCTCATGAGCCCTATATGAACCCGCTTTTTTCCAGTCTGCCCGACGGAAGTCCCTTGAGCAAAGAAGATCCCAAACAATGGAATTTGTTCCAAATGCCATATTCCGAAATTCAAAAATTTGATGTAGGAAAAAGAGGCAATGCCTTGTTCCCTGCCCAACAAAAAATTTCTCAAAGTAAACCTCTTTTGTCGCAGGTCTTAACCTTGGTGGAAGCTTTTCGGAAGCGAACCGGAAAATCCATTTATTACAACATTGAAATCAAATCTGATGAAAAAGAATACGGTATTTCTCAGCCTCAAACAGTAGAGGAATTTTCCCAAAAAGTGGCGGATATCATTCAAGCACAAGTCGATCCCCGTTACATTATTTTGCAAAGTTTCGATTTCAATGTTTTGAAGTTTTGGCACCAAGCCATCGCCGAAAAACGTTTTCCTCCAGTCCTGCTTTCTGCTTTGGTGAGTAGGAAATCGCCCGAAAATACGATCAAAGAATTGGGTTTTTCCCCTGACATTTTTAGTAGTTCATTCTCTTCAGTGAATGCGCAAGTGGTGCAATTTTGCCATGAAAAACACATCAAAGTGGTTCCGTGGACAGCAAATGAGCTTAATGACCTGCAAAAATTAATGGATTTAAAAGTGGATGGTATCATCACCGACTATCCTGATAGAGCCTTGACTTTATCTCAACCTTAAAAACGAACATGTCACTTTTCAATGAAACCTTGTTGTGGTTAATGAAGAAGAGGATGCCTCGCATTGAGGCTATGTTTACGCGTCCGCACGAGTTGCAAGAGGCTTGTTTTTTTCACCTCTTGGCGGAGGCCAAAAATACAGAATGGGGAAAATTACA
>JBILRJ010000342.1:0-3199 GCA_044372695.1 Spirosomataceae bacterium | reverse complement strand
ACGTCTTTAAAGGAGGATGGTAAAAAAGCCATTCCGCCCAGCATCCCACCCGCTTGGTGAAGGAATTCGCGGCGATTCGCTGCTTTTGATTTCATTTTAAAAGGTTAATGATGAACTGATTTTTTAGACTCTTATTCTTTATCAAGAACTTGGACAAGATCTGTTGATGATTTCGTTTTATGGGCTCTTTTAGGTGTTCAAAATTACTGAAACTTAATTAAACACAAAATTTTTTCAAGATGATAAATTGTTTGATTAAGGACTGACCAATTTGCAATCACTTTTAAATGATGTATCCGATCAATTAAGTTTTCTGAAAAAAGAGGTAGGCCCTAAAGAAGATTCTTATGTAACAGTTTTTATTCACATGGGTGGGAGCGGGTCTGCTAGAGCCAAATTTGAATTATTAGACAAAGAATTGTTTTATATAATTAGTGCGGGTTCAGACACTATTTTAATTCCCTGTGGTAGTACCCTTTTTAAAAACCACCATAAATTGCTTTAAAGATCCATTTTTCTGTGAACAGTTATAAACCTTGTTTATTGCATAGTTTGGAAATAGAATGAAAACACCCTTAAGTGAAATCGAAAAATAAGATTTTAAACTCGCTGAATATTTAGGAATATGCTTATGCTATTTCCGGAGACGTATTTTCTTTTAAAAAGCTATTTGGATATTCATTAGTCGGGCATTAATTTCACCTATAATTGTAACTTAATAAATAGTTCATGTGGCCTAAGTTTAGCTCTCATACAAAATGTCATTTATTACTTTTTTTATGTTTCATAATATCTATACTAAGTGGTTGTAGCAAAGCAGATATTGGAATAAATTATGAAAATTCAGTGCCTGGTTTTTTATTAAAATCATTATACCCTAGCATTAATAAAATTAAAGCAGATAGAATCAATTTAATACTTGTCGGAAAGGGCTATAAAGACATAAATTCTTTTTTAGCCACTGCCAAAAGAGATTTGGCGATTGATGGTAAAGAAATCATTGATCCAAATTCATTTGACAAAGTCCTGCTTGGTCTATTCGCTATTGAACCATTTAAAGGAAATATATCAAAATTTAATATTTGGTATTATCCAGATCAAATTACATCTGACGCGGTTACATTTTTACAATCTCAAAGAAATAAATCAAATCCGGCCGAAAATGACTTTGGTCTAAAAAATGCTTCGTATATAATTTTTACAAATCCAGATGCTGAAGTGAACTCATTTGCATTTCCAAGTAACATTTTACCAAAGCAGCCCATCATTAAAGAAAAAATAATCTTTGGATCAACAAATGTTGCACGTTATCCAACTATTGCTGACGGCATGTCTGTAGTGGCTCACGAACTGGGTCATTCTTTGTTCAATTTAAGAGATGAATACGTTAGAACTGGGCCAATTTTTACGGACAAGTACGGTTTCAATATAGCACCTAGCTTGTCTGAAGCAAAGTTGCTTTGGGGGAATGTTGAAAATCAAATAGACCCATTTTATTACACATGGAGAGAAAAAAGAAAGAGTGCAGGTTATTGGATTGATAAGACTCAACCTTTTTTAATTGGAGAAGATAAAACAACTAAAAAAAGCATCTATACCTGGCAGCCGTCTGAAGAGGATATGAGGGTGGGTTATTTTGAAGGCGGAGGCGTAACAACTACTGGAATATCTTGGAGGCCAACTATGACTTCTATTATGAGTAATGAAGATGTCAGAGATAAATCTTGGCCACAATTTCCTCCTGTATTTGGTAGTGCAAACAGACAGGTAATGGAAGATGTTTTGAAATACTTTTCGGGGCAATAATTTGTATTTTAGTCTCTCAAGTATTAAAGAAATTCAAGCCTTTCATTTTTAATAGTCTCCTACCCAATCATCGCAATGTTTTGTCTCTTTCTTCAGTAAGAAGATCGGATAAAAATGATAAAAGGGTTGTACATCGATAGGCTAAATTTTTGATTTGAATACTAATGAACCTCTGGATGCTAAAAATGGGGAAAGAAAACTTATTTGAAAATACCTCTTCTGTTGGATTCATAATATAGGCATATAGGAGAAACCATGCTTAAGTTTGGGTATTTTTTTGGAAAGCCAAGCGAGATTCAAAACACCACAATGGGGAAGAAAGATGAGGGCCAAGGCCAAATTGGACTTACCATAAAAAGAGGAGTATCATGTATTTTGTACAAAATCCTTATTATTTCCAATAGTCAACGATTGGTCCATTTTCCCCAAATATGGGGTCCATTTTTGGAATGGGTATATTGGTAATTGCTTCAATCATGGTAGCCTCATTTTCCTTTAAACTAACTTTTATATCCCAATCAACGCCATTCGGATAACCACCAATAAACAGATAATCAATGGAATTATCTAGAGAATAATGCCCAACACCAGCAGGGATTATGATTACGTCACCGGTTTCAACAATTACTTCTTGTCCATTCTTACCTCCAATCATCAAGCGGGCCTTCCCCTTAAATAGCCCCAATACTTCATGCGTATTGCTATGAAAATGATCATAGGGCAGAATAATGTCTTTCCAATTATTTGTCCATCCATTTTGTTTAAATGGTAATTCAAAATCTTCATGAATGGCATCGCGTAATACATTTTTATACATTAAAACGGGCAATGTGTTATTCGGAATAACACCATCATTATTGAAATAAAATGTGAAAATATTAGTTAATTTCATTTTCAAATTTTGTTGTTAAATTTCCCATTTTGCCTTTTTTTATTCTTTTGTTTTTATCGCTAAAGCTAATTCATATACGTCAACTATACATCAAACACATAGCCCCAGGAACCTTAATTTTTTTATCAAGATGCGCTTCGTTGCAGCCCCATGTCATTTCTTGACTTGGATTTTAAAGTAGTCCTAATTTTTCAATTTTATTTCCAATGGTCATTTGTTTCATTTCCGTTTCTAGCGCTGGATAGTCTTCTCTTTGAACAGATTTTATCATACTTCCTTCGCTTAGCAAATTAATTTCATCGCAGGTGTCGCTTAAAGTGGAGAAAATATGAGAGGATATAATAATAGTCTTCCCGAGCTTTTTTAAGCTATGAATGATTTCTGTCAAGAGGATGTTGCTCTCTATGTCAACTCCGTTAAAGGGCTCGTCAAGGATAAAGTATTCATTGCCTTGCAATAAAATGGCGGTTAATGCTAGCTTCTTCTTCATGCCTGTTGAAT
>JBILRJ010000376.1:0-2858 GCA_044372695.1 Spirosomataceae bacterium | reverse complement strand
ACTTTTCAAAAAACATGCATAATAATTATTATTTCTTGAGGGTTTTGGCCAAAGAATTGAAGCAAAAGCTGATGTATGCCCGATTGAAGCAATGTTTTTCTCAAGAAAAGGACGAATTGGTCTTGGGCTTCGAAAGGCAAAATGGAGATGATTTTTGGATCAAATGTTGCTTAGGCGCTCATTTTTCTACTTTGCAATTCCCGGAATCTTTTCACCGCGCAGGCCGTAATTCGGTCGATTTGTTTTCAGATGTATTATTGGCGGAGGTGCAAGAAGTTCAGATGTTTGAAAATGAAAGAGCTTTTGCCTTTCATTTTTTAGGCTCTTATGTAATGCTTTTCAAGTTGTATGGAAATAGAGCAAATGTGGTTTTGTTTCAAGATGACACCTACATTTCGCAATTCCAAAAACGCTTAAAAAAGGACGAGGCGATTGTCTTAAATGCCTTGGATCGCCCTTTGGATCAAAGTTTTGATAATTTTGTTGCCCATGATTCAGAGCCCAATGCCTTGTTTCCCACCTTTGGGAAGGAATGCCAGGCTTGGTTGCGTGAAAAAGGCTTCGATGATTTGAATTCTGTGCATCGTTGGGACTTGATTCAACAATTGTTGCAACAGTTGGACCAAGCCAATTTTTACGTATACGAGCATGAAAAAGGCGTAAGTTTAACTTTGTTGGAACCGCAGGAAAATGTGTTGTGCAAGACCAATGACCCGATCGAAGCGCTCAATCAATTTTATGCGTATCATTGGTCGGTTGGCGAGTTTAAAAAAGAGAAAAACCTCATTCAAACGAATTTGGAGAAATTGCATCTGAGAGCGATGTTGTACCAACAAGAATTGCTAAAACAACAAACGGTGCGAGAAGGGAATGTGGCTTTGGATGAAATTGGACATATTTTGATGGCCAATTTACATGCCATTCCTGCCGGAGCCAAAACGGTGGAATTGCTGGATTTTTATCGAAATAAACCCATCAAAATCAAATTGAATACCAGTTTGAGTCCCGTCCAAAACGCCGAAAATTACTACCGCAAGTCGAAAAATTTCTCCAAAGAACTAGCCAATTGGGAAGCAAAATTAGCTGCCAAAAATGCCGAGATTGTGGAACTAGAGAAAGCATTGTTGGAGGTAGAGAAATGCCAAACCAAAAAAGAATTGAAACCTTTTTTGAAATGGAATCAAGCTCAAAATGCCCATAAAGCGGAGGCGGAGGAATTGCCCTTCAAGGAATTTATCATCACCGGTTGGACGGTTTGGGTAGGTAAAAATGCCAAGAACAACGATTTGTTGACCTTGAAATATGCGAAAAAGAATGATTTGTGGCTGCACGCCAGAGATGTTTCCGGCTCGCATGTGATTATTCGTAATCCACAAAACCAAACGGTTCCCAAGCATGTCATTGAGCAAGCCGCCAGCATAGCGGCTTATTATTCCAAACGCCAAACAGACACGCTTTGTCCCGTCATTGTCACCCCCAAAAAATACGTCCGCAAAACCCGCGACTTACTCCCCGGGCAAGTCATCGTGGACAGGGAAGAAGTGGTGATTGTGCGGCCGGGGCTTATAGAAGGGAATTAGAAATAGCTATTTTATCTCTAAAATTTTCATCAATTTTTCATTCAGATACAATTTTTCTTTTCCGACTTTTACGGACCTCAAAAATCCGTGTTCTTCCAATGTTTGTAAGTAGTTGCCGACTGTTTTTGGATTACCAATATTTTCATCAATTAGATGTTGCCGCTTAGTGTATGGCAAACGGAACAAAATCTCTACCAAATCTTTTGAATATATTTTTGGTAATTTTATTTTGATTTCGTTTGCTACTTGGTCTATTGTACTTGCGATTTTGTTTAAACGTTTTAATCCTATCATGGATGTTTCCTCAATCATATCCAACATATACAGAATATAGGCTTCCCATTCGTTATTTTCGGTTACGCCTCGTAAACGCTTGTAATAATCCGCTTTGTGTTTGATGATGTATTCACTTAAGTAAATAGCAGGAGTGTCTAACAAGCCTGAAAGTTTGAGATACAATAATAATAAAATTCTTCCTGTTCTTCCGTTACCGTCTGCAAATGGGTGAATCGCTTCAAATTGATAATGCATGAGGGCCATTTTGATCAAAGGGTCAATCTTCGTGTCCTCATTGATGAATTTTTCCAAATTCGCCAACTTTTCACGAATGACATCTTCACCACTTGGGGGAGTATAAATCACTTCGCCCAATGTGTTACTCAGGGTTGTGCCTGGCGTAACCCGAATGGAAGCACTATTTAGTTTGATGCATTGAACAATGTTTATACAAAGGTTTGTTGTGATGAATGGTTTTTTCTTCAATTGTTCCAAACCCAACCAAAGCGCTTCTTTATAACTCAAAACTTCTTTTGTTGCAGAATTTTCTATTTTTTTATCCGCAATGAATGATTGATAAAGCTCATCGTTTGTAGTAATGATATTTTCAATTTCCGAACTAGCTTTTGCTTCTTGTAAATAAATCGTATCTAAAAACAACGTTGGGTTAGGTAAATTGATCACCATTGCGTTCAATTGTGCCAAAGCCCTTCCAGCTGAAATGGTTTTGCGAAGGACCTCTTTCGTCTCAATATCTGCTTCTGGTGGAAGCAATGGTAGATCGTTGTACGGTTTTTTGCGGTCAAACTTGTTCATATTTCCACAGGTTCAGAATAAATTTTGTTCAAGTGAATTTTTACACTCGTTTATTATACAAGGGCAAAAATACTAAAAATTTACTCTCGTTTTATGAATGAGGGCAATTTTTACACTCGTAATTAAATTTGACTCCGTTCAAATGGTACTAAACATAAATCCGCAAAACCCGCAACCTACTCCCCG
>JBILRJ010000340.1:0-3222 GCA_044372695.1 Spirosomataceae bacterium | reverse complement strand
CACCAGCAGCTAACAGCCGTTTTGCAAAAGCGGGGGTTTGGTGCTTCTATGAAAGTGAAGTACTAAATTCAAGCTTTGTGCATCTAATGAAGTTTAGTGCTGGAAATCCCCGCCTTCGAAAAGCGGCAAAACGTTACCAGCAATTTTTCGAAATTTAAAAACTTCAAAAATGAAACAAATTCTCAAATAATTACTTTTAAAAATATTGTCGCATATGATTTTAGGACAAAAACAATCTTTTTCATTTGAAAGTGTAAAAAAGTCATCAAATGATTATGACGTATTAGAACAAAAATTTACTAACTCTGATAATTTAAGAATAACTTTTCATCAATTTTATTTAGATAACCCAAGTTCAAAACTAATTTTTGTACACGGAGGTGGTGCTAATAGTAAGTTGGGCTATTTTGAATTAGCCAACATTTTAAGAGAAAAATATAACGTTGAGACGACTTTAATAGATTTGGTTGGACATGGAAAATCAGAGGGGAAAAGAGGCGATTGTGTAACAACAGAAAGCACATTTAAAGATTTAGTTCAATTATCAAAATTGATTAACCTTAATAATAAACCAATTTATTTGGGTGGGCACTCTTCGGGTGGTGGTCATATTTTGAATTTTCATAGTTGGCAAAATGATACAATATTTAAGGGATACATTTTTGTTGCGCCAGAGTTTGGATACAAGTCGAAAACCGCAAAGAAAGATAGAATAGGATTTGCTAAAGTGGAAATCGGTAAGTTTATCTTGAGCGCTTTCTCAGGCGGAAAATTATACCTACATAGTTATGCTGTTGAACTTAATTATCCCCAAGAAATATTGGAAGCAAATCCTTTAATAGTTACCAAACTAACAGTAAATATGGCAAATGCTTTAACGCCTCAAAACCCCAAAAAACAAATATCAAAAATTACACAACCAATAGCCATATTTATAGGAGAACATGACGAACTATTTGATATTCAAAAAGTAATTTCTTACAAAGATTATCAAAAAAATAAAAATGATAAATCAATTACACAAATAATAAAAAATGGAAATCATCTATCCATATTACAGAATATTGGTGATAATATTGGACTGGCGATTAACCATTGGGAAAAATAAAACTGCCACTAACACGGTTTGGCAAAAGTAGCGGTTCAGTACTCATCAGACACATTTGTGGTTAATCAATTTTGGTTCTCCGCATCAACATTTGTGGTGAAAATTGATACCTTGGCCGGGTATGAAACCGATGGCTGTCTTTGTAATCGAACGAATGAGTACAAATAGTTTATTAATTAACATTAATTTAATCAAAATGAATAAAATCCTAATCTTAGGTCTATTAATATCCGTTTTGGCTTGCAATCAAAAGAATAAAACTGAAAATCCAATTAATGAAAATGAAGAGAAAATAAATAGCTCGTTAAAAAAAATGTATTATGAAGATAGTCATAATGAGTATATGTTGAATGACACAAGTATTTTTTCTAAAGAAATTGTAGAATTAAATAGACAATGTGATTCTATAACAAACGTTGATGTTGAACGAATTGCAAAAAGCGATCATCCTACAGATAAACCAGTTTTGAGAGAAGGAAGTAGAATTTCTTCTTTTTATGAAGGAGTAACTGATTTTAAAATCAACGAAATTAAAACTATCAATGAAAAAACTGAAGTAACTGTAACTTTGTCAAATAAAAATTACCCAACTCAAAAACAATGGAATGAAAAAATTGTATTTATTGATCAAAATGGTTTGAAAATAGAAAACATTTATTTTAGTAAGGATATTATAAACTATCAAATTGACCCGAACCTAAAGAAATCTTTAATAAACTTCATTACACAATTTGATTGACGGTCAAAAAAAATAAAAAACAATAAACATCATATTTATGAAATGGTGGGTAAAATGTTTTAATAAACATTCTATTAGCTATCAAATTTTCCACTGATTTGACAGTTTAGTACTTCAAACCCGCCCCCTTCGCCAAACTGAGGCAACTTGTTCGTTAATTTAAAACAATCGAGATTAAATCAATTTAAAGATTTTATTCATGAAAGAAATCCTCTTTGAAGTTTTTACGTTTATAAAAAGTCCAAAAGACGAGAGAATTGAAAATTGGACTTTGAAAAAAAACCTAAAATACATAATCTATATTTTTGGCTTTGAATTGCTAATAAATTCTTTGATTTTCATTCCTTTATATAATTTTATAGATAAAGTTGAACCAATTATATCTGAATCTAGAATTGATTACGAAAAGAATACCTTATTACATGCAATAATAGGTATATCTATTTTGGGGCCCATAATTGAAGAATTTATTTTCAGATATATTTTGCGGTATAATAAACTATTTTCGAAATTCATAAATAGCAACAATTGGAACTATGTTTTCAAATTTCTCCTGTATGCCTCTGTCCTACTTTTTGGTTTTGTACATGGTGGTAATTTCGAGAATAGCTCCTTCTTTTTTTATTGTATTTTACCAATTTTAGTTGCTACTCAATTACTTGGCGGAGTATTTCTTACATTTTTAAGAGTGAGATTTAACTTAGCCTCTTCCATTTTTTCTCACATATTATGGAATTCATTTTTCACAATAATTCCATTAATCATTTCTGTTTTTGAGAAGCCTTATGAAAAAAGTGGAAAAAATTATACTTTAAAAATAGAAAATTTAAGATACAATACTTCAAACCGGCAAAAATTTCAAATTGACTCTATTTCTAACAAAATGTTTAAAGTAGATATTGAAGAATATTCAATCAATCATATTTTAGATTCCTTATATCATTACAACAGAAAAAGGGATGATTGCTTAGTAAATATAAAATTAGCGTCATCCAAAGGCTTACCTAAAGAGGAATTTAAAGTTTTGTTATTGGAATACGATAAAAATGAATTACAATAAACCCTTATCTCAAGTGCAGGACCCCTATCTCCTACTCAAAAAACAACACCATGAACTATAACGACAAAAAATTTAGACCGATTAGCAATTCTGACAATGGTGAAACTTCAGGTGATACCATTTTTCATTATAAACAGCTGGGTCAAGTCTTAACGGCGGAATATTCAGGTGGAAAAATTAAATACGGACATCTTGTTGGTTTGGTTGATACAAACGGAAATATAGACATGCGTTATCACCAAATAAACGAAAAAGATGAACTGATGACAGGCGTATGTCAGTCAAAACCAGAAATGCTTGAGAATGGCAAAATCC
>JBILRJ010000341.1:0-3222 GCA_044372695.1 Spirosomataceae bacterium | reverse complement strand
CTGGAAACATGACACCAATCCCCCTTTGCTCTAAACCTAAAAAAGCAACAGGACTGGTTACTTCATGAATGAAATGACGATCGATGAAGAAAACATCCGGACCATCTTCTATTTTACGAACTACATGCGAGTCCCACACTTTGTCAAACAAGGTTTTTGGAGAGTTACTCATTTTTATAATTTTTATATTTATTAAGCGATAAACTAAACAATCAAACAACAAAAATGCTATTTATTTACGAAAAAAACAAAATTAATCGGAGTCAAAGGAATCGAATTCCAATATATTATTTGGTAAAACACAATTGTTTTAAAAGATTGAAATATTCTAAATAGAATCTCTAGCTATTACTTGAAAAGGATTTTCAATTTTTTCTTTCGAATTAGCTTTAATCAATTGCGCAACACTGACTCCCAAATTTACAAAATCAGTAGACATTGTCGTGATTCCTTTAAATAACAATCGTTTTAGTGGTGTTTCGTTGTATGAAATTAATCCTACATCATTGCCCAACTCAATCTTTGATTCCAATATTTTATCTAAAAGAAGAATCAAATCATTTTCCATTACACAAATGTACAATTCCCCCTTTTTGGGATTTATTTCTTTGGCAGACGATAAAATTTCTCTCTCAAAACCATTATTTTGACAGAAACGCATGAAACCATTCACAATTTCCAAGGGATAATAACTTGTTGTTGGGAAAATGATTTTCAAGGTATGGTATTTTTTAAGGCTTTCTAAAATTTCACCTAAGGCACCATAAATATCCTTCTCAAAATTTTCATAAACAGCACCAAAATTACCTTGAATACCTGGAATCAATTTATCTACTAAGTAAAGTTTCTCTTTTGGCAAGTGGTTTATTAACTCTCGCGCACTATCTTCTCCTTCCAAAAAATGTGGAATAATCACAATATGTGAATAATCGCGATCTCGAGATTGAATGATTTTTTTGAAAAGATTGAAATCATTGTTATAGATATAAAAATCCACACTGGCATTTTCACCTAACTCTTGAACAAATGAGTCGTAAATGATTTTTTTGTGCTCACTTAGTTTATTAAACAATAAAAAAACACGCAAATCAAAAGTCAGGTTATCTACATCTATGTAAAAACCTTTTCCTCGAACAGAGGCAATAATTCCTTTCGACTTTAAATAATTATAGGATTTCTCCACAGTGATGCGGGAAATGTAATTCTCAAAACTTAATTCATTGATAGAAGGCAAGACATCTCCTTTCTTCAATTTCTTTGTTCTAATACCCTCAATTACTGAATTAGCAATTTGTAGGTATTTGGGGGAAGAAGAAAAAGAATCAATTTGAAGTAAATTAAAAAGGTTTATATCGCTCATATTAATTTAAAGAATTTCCAAAACCTACAACTAGAACTGAAAGTAAAATAACCAAAATACCTCCTATGATGGTTCGCATCGTATTTTTTGAAACACCTTGCCATTCTTTGAAATAAATCCCCCAAACATTGGAAGTAAGTATAATGGTAGCCATGTGTAAAATCCAGGAACTTGCACCATTTCCTAATTTGCTTTCTCCCATACCATAAAAAAAGAACTGAAGAAACCAGGTTGATCCTGCCAAAGCAGCAAAAAAATAATTGTTTTTAAGGGGTGATTGGGGATTCAAATAATCGCCAAAGGTTTTATTGGTAAAATTTAAATACATGCACCAAATAAAATTGGTGGTAAATCCACCCCAAAGTACTACAATAAATATGACATTATTTTGAAACAATGGATCGCAACCATTGGCAATGGCCCCATCTGCCATCAATTGTCCTGCTTCTAATCCAAAATTGAAACAAGCGCTTAATAAACCAGAAATGGTGGCTACAATTAAACCTTTGGTTAAGTTAAACTCTTTGATGCTCAACTTCTTTTCCTCATCAGACAATTCGTTTTCCTTCATCATCCCCGCTTTTCCACAGAGGTAAATACCCAGCAAACAAATTAAAATACCAAACAACACCCAACGGCCACCTGTACTGCCGGCTATTGCAGAAATGGTATCTCCTTGAACCCCCATAATTTCACGGTAGATGGGAGGAACGAGTGAACCAAAAATACTACACAAACTAAGAGCGATGGACATACCCAATGACATCCCTAGGTACCGCATCGCCAATCCAAATGTTAAACCACCTATGCCCCAAAGAACTCCAAAACCATAAGTCCAAAACAAAACATCATTTCCAGTCTCTTGAATGATTTGTAAAAAGTTGGGGATTGTCAAATAAGCAGCTAAAAAAGGGACCAAAATCCAAGAAAAAACCCCACCTACAATCCAAGCACTTTCCCACGACCAAACTTGAATTTTGCGATAAGGAATATAAAAACTACCTGAGGCAAAACCACCTAAACTGTGAAATAATAATCCAAAAATTGCTCCCATTGTTAAGATTGTTTAGGTGATACTAATTTTAAAGTTTAAATAAGTTAAAATTTACTTATTCAAAGATCTATTTTAACAAAAATATAAAAACAAATATTTTCAACTATGATTCTATACATAAGGATAGTTATGAATTAAAATCTTTGAAATAATTATTTTCAATAAAATGTTTCCAAAAAGATTCATTTTGATTACTTTTGCACCACATTAGTCAGTTTTCTAATGAGGACTTGTAGCTCAGCTGGTTAGAGCACCTGACTCATAATCAGGGGGTCCATGGTTCGAGCCCATGCTGGTCCACTTCGTAAACATCAAGCACTTACTTAATCGGTAAGTGCTTTTTTATTTTATTATACCTTTAATTTAAATCTATTCAAACTTAGAAAAATTGAATTTATCGAAAATAATATTCAAAAATTTTAGATTAATTAAATTCCCACCACACGTATGACGAATAATTAATCCAATTTAGGTAATTTTGTACATTAAAAACGCTGGATGTACCCAACCAAAATCATCAATGATCCTATTTATGGATTTATTAAAATCAATAATCCATTTTTGTTGAAGTTAATTGACCACCCCTATTTTCAAAGATTAAAACGAATTAAACAATTGGGCCTAGCCGAATTTGTCTATCCGGGTGCGCATCATACCAGGTTTCATCATGCTTTGGGTGCTATGCATTTAATGGATGAAGCACTGAATAATTTACAAGCCAAGGGATATCAAATAAGCGAGGATGAACGGGAAGCGGCAGAAATAGCCATTTTATTGCATGATATAGGCCATGGACCATTTTCACATG
>JBILRJ010000059.1:0-12339 GCA_044372695.1 Spirosomataceae bacterium | reverse complement strand
CCAGAAGAACAAAAAATAGTTTCCGCTTATACCCAAACTTTAATCGATAAATTAGTTTCTGTGATTGAGGAGGCCTATCAACACCAAGAATCCATGCAGATTTCAGTTGGAAAAACCCATGCGGACTTCGCCATTAATAGAAGGCAATTGGCCGCCCAAAAAACAGGTATTGATTTACCCGGTCCCATGGACCACGATGTACCCGTGTTGACATTCGTAAATAAAAAGAATGAGGTAAAGGCGGTTTTGTTTGGATATGCGTGCCACAACACGACTTTGATGGGAAACAACTACTTCATCAACGGAGATTATGCGGGTTTTGCCCAAATTGATTTAGAGAAAAAAATTCCTACTGCCACGGCATTTTTTCTCTTAGGATGCGCCGGAGATCAAAATCCAGAACCAAGAGGCACGGTTGAATTGGCCCAAAAACACGGAAGCGCCCTAGCGGATCAAGTTCTCAAACTTGTCTCAAATAAAGACTTGAAGCCCATCGGAAATGGTATCAATTCGTATTACTCTACAATCCCTTTGAAATTCAAAAAAACACTGGCTTCTGATTACCAAAAGGATTTACAAAGTCCAGATAAATTTATTCAAAGAAGGGCTAAATTAATGCTGGAGGCCTATAACAAAGGCTGGAATACAGATTATTACAACTATCCCATCCAGGGAATTCGCTTGGGAAATGAATTCCTATTGGTCGCCTTAGGAGGAGAAGTGGTTGTTGATTATTCCCTAAAAACTAAAAAAGCCTATCCTGACAAGCATATTTTTGTGGCAGGATACAGCAATGAAGTCATGTGTTATATTCCGTCGGAACGTGTTTTAAAAGAAGGAGGATATGAAGCAGAAAGCAGCATGATTTATTATGGAATGCCGGGGCCTTTTGAAACGGGAATTGAAGAACAAATTATGTCCACCATTCATACCACACTAAAAAATATCCAACCTTAAATTATCAAAAATCTATACCTATGAAAATGAAAAAAGAATTAAATTCTCGAAGAGAATTCATGCTAAAGGCAGCCACTGCTGCCATGGCAGGTCCCTTGCTATTTGCTCAAGAGGCCAAAGCAAAATTACCAGTAGGAACCAAATTAAGACATGCGGCCATTGGCGTGGGCGGAATGGGCTGGGGCGATTTGCAACAGTTCAAAAAACACCCCTCCGTTGAAATTGTCGCCATTTGTGATGTGGATGAGAAAAACTTGAAACGTGCGGCTGACTTATGTCCAGGCGCAAGAACTTACACAGATTATCGGAAACTTCTCAAAGCAGAACAAGATCACATCGACTCCGTCAATGTCACTGTGCCAGATCACAATCATTTTGCGATTGCGGTACAAGCCATCCGAAACAAAAAACATGTGTATTGCCAAAAACCCATGTGTCACGATGTAGCCGAAGTGCGTGCATTGACCAAGGAAGCAGTCAAAGCAGGCGTTACGACTCAATTAGGCACGCAAGTAGCCTCCACCATTGGCGACAGAACAGGGGTGCAATTAATCAAACAAGGAATTATCGGCAAAGTAAAGCATGCTTATTTATGCTCCAATAGACCGGGTGCGGTGGCCAAATACCGATTGGTAGGGCCAAGACCTGCGCAAGGACAAGATGTACCTGCACATTTGCATTGGGATCAATGGATTGGGACAGCTCCAACAAGGCCCTATGCACCAGAAATTTACCATTCCGCCATTTGGAGGACTTGGCAAGATTTTGGAACTGGCTGGTCTGGCGACATTGGATGTCACATTTTTGATGCAGTATGGAAAGGATTAGGAATGAAAGCTCCCCTATCGGTAAAAGCAGAAGTGCAAAAATCTTGGCAAAATTCCCCAGAGCGGAGAGCAGATACATGGCCACAAGGCAATCACATCACTTGGCAATTTCCGGGAAATGAATTAACAGAAAAAGACACCTTTCAATTGGAGTGGTTTGATGGAGAGTTTTATCCGCCCAAAGAGATCATGGATTTATTCAAAGACGGCGAATACCCAGCGGAATCATCCATGTTGATTGGAACGGAAGGTGCTCTTTTAATTCCTCATCAAAAAATGCCCGTTTACATTCCTTTTGGTCAGCCCAAAGAGGTGAAATTACCTACTTTGGCAGAAAGAAATCATTACCATCATTTTGTTGATGCCTGCTTGGGCGGAGAAAAAACCGAATCGCATTTTGCGCAATCGGGCCCCATGACAGAGGCTGTCTTATTGGGAACCATTGCCATCCGAATTCCGGATCAATTATTGGCTTGGGATTCAGCCAAAATGAAATTCCCGAATTTCCCAGCGGCAGATAAATTATTGAAAAGAACCTACCGAAAAGGCTGGGAAGTAAAAGGTTTTTAAAAACCTGAACTTGTCTTTGTCAATCTGTGAAATACCCTCTCCATTTCGTCCCAAATATTCACTAAATTTGGGACGAAATAAAACAATTAATTGATTTTTTTCAACTAAATATTCTTACTTGAAGGTAGTTTTTTACAATAAGTGCCACCATTTCAGACTTTGAAGATTTGGCAATTTTCATGACTAAACTTGATGCAGGGAACTAAGCTAGATTAAGCGCGAATGTGGCTGAGGAGCAAGAAACGCAATGTTAGCCAAACCCGTGTTATAGGCCGTTTTTATTTCCATCGTCTTTATTAAATAATTTGTCCACCTGCTTTTAATACCTGATTAAAAAACTCTTCTCGTTCGTGTTCAAATGGATTGAAGAATGTCTTTTTTATGTAGATGTTTCCTTTCATTAGTTCGGTGTCGTAAAAGTCAAGAGAAAGTCCCCTAAATTTATAACTGTCTTTTACCTGCAATATTCCATAATCATCTTCAAAGGTCGAATATTCAACAATTCCGTATGTTTTGAATTTTTTAGGTCTAAATAGTCCAGCTTGAATATTTCCCCCAACAGTCGGAACGTCTGCATTATTAATAACATCCCTAAGCAAATGAAAATGCGAATATTGTTGGTCTAGATTATTTAAAAGTTCTCCTACTTTTTCTTTTGCAGATTTGTCTCCAATGAATATTGTTTTCCCATCTAAATTCACTTCTTCTTTTTCGTAGTCAAGAGGCTCACCAGCAATTAACGTTTTTGGGTAAAATTTATATAGCTTAAACTCGCTATTTATAGGGCAGTATCCGCCAAATAATACCTCTGTCAATCCATTCTCGCGATGAATTTTGGTTAATTGTTTTGATACCTGTTTATAGATTGCAAATGCTATGTTTGTTAGATTGGCAATTGAAAAGTCAGAATATTCAGGTGTTCCTTGCAAGTTTGATTAAACTTCTTCAATGGAGTCAGCAAGCAAACTGCCATTTAAATAACTACCAGTGAAGCAAAGACCAAAAGTTGTTTGGTGTAATAAAGGCTCTGGTATTTCAGGTTCTTCTGAGCAAACTGGTCCGTATATCTCAACACCGACTTTGAAAATTTTTGTTGAGTCATTTGTCAATACAGATTTTTGACTGTCTGTCAGTCGTGAGTCCGATGCAAAGTAAATTTCTTGTCCCCGTTTCCAGGCTAAACATAATTCATTGTCATGTCGTTTTAAAATGCCCTATAACGGCGGACGCTTGGGGCCGGTTTTTTCTGTGTTGCGCCTGCGGCAGAAAAAAATGGAGCTAAGCGTTTTGTTAGGCAATGTACTTTTTGTCCGCTCGCTATAGAATATTCTCAGTATAGGGTGATTGATAGCGCCAAAATCTAAAAGTACAAAAAACCTTTTTTGACAAATAGTCGAGTACCAATGGTTGAATACTGAATTAATAAATTAACTCTAAAACTCGCTTCATATACTTTTCTAAGTCTGAAGATTTGTCTTCAAAATCAACAATTAAACTTCCAATTGCTGGAAATGCTGGTGTTTGACTGGATAAATCATATTTTACGCTTTGGTAAAATTCTGTTTTATTATTAGACACAGGGATTAATGCGAATAATGCTATAGGACTAAAATAGCCTCCATTTTTATATCCTATTCCATGTAAATATTTTAAAGTCAACTTATCCCAATCGTATTTCTGAACCGTATTATTCTTCTTATACTTGGAATCTAAAATCAGAATTTTATTATTGTCAAATTCTATGAAAAAGTCGGGCTTCAAAGCCCGACCATTATTTTGTGTTGCGTATTTGTCGGGATATATTTCAAAATACATGGAGAAAAATCTTCCTGTTTCATCATGTTTAAATCGTACTATTTGAGGTAATCGATCTTTCGTTTTTTCAATTTCACTTACATATCCAAGAGTTGCAAACACATCTATAAGTTTGTACAAACATGCTCGTTCAAAAAGCTTGTCCATTCGGGTAACTCCTTTGAAGTAAATCTTATTATTTGAGAATTTTACTCTGTCATAACTAAACCACTCTACAAATTTTACATAAACAAATTGATAATGATCTTTCGAAGCTATTCTATGGGTAGGTATATAATCAAGTACTATTTCCGTAACTGGTATAGAGTCCGACAAATAAGATTTGATATTTTGTAAGCCTCCTAAATATTCATTAAATAGTCTGTGTTTTCTTTTTTGAGAATAGTAATACAATATCTCCTGGAAGCTTTTGCCTTCATCAGCAAAACTAAAATCCTCCCAATCTTCCTTTTGAATAGTTAAGAATACAATCAACATGTCGATAAAACCATGCACAAATTTATTTTCCAAAATGTCTGTACAATCAAAAGTTGTATGAGTTAATATTTCACTTGGGCGAAAAAGCCTGTTTTGAATAACGATTTTCTCGAAATCAGCCGAGTTTGTATTGCTCAAAACGTCTAAATTTTGAGCCAACCAATAAATTGAATCCTCATCGACCAAGACCTCAGAAGCATACGATACAATTTGGGATTCTTTCTTATAAGTAGTTAACTTATCGTACTCAAAAAAATAGAGTTTATCCCTTATTTCTTTGATAAATCGTTCTAAAAAAAGTAATTGCCAATCATTTTTATCAATGGAATCGTTCAGAGAGGCTTCATTTTTGAGCAAAGAATATTGAGCCCACAAGGCTACGGATTTACTTTCGATATAGTTAACCAGACTTACAAATTCACCTTCATTTAATTTATCTGAAAAAACATTTACCTTGAATACAGTAACTACTATTTCATTTCTATTGTCGTACAATTGAATTTCGGAAATACCCATAGGGTAATTCACGAACAACTTCGACATTTTCAAACCATCTACCTCCCTAGAATAATCATTAAATTCAAAACCTTCCGCCCTAAAATATCGCCTTAGAGAATACTCGCTTAAGACATAAAAATACTTACCTTCTACATACCTCTCTTCCAATTCAAATGGAAAGTCTGTAATCAAAATTACCCAGTCAGCTACAGGCAACCTTGTAGAACCATGCAAATTAATGGTAAAATAATCGGTTTCATTAATCAAACCCTCACTTTGCAAGTTATGTAAACCATTCCTGCCGTTACTTTTGAAGCATTTCAAAACTAAATCTCCCATACTAATAGTAGATATATTTGAAATGCTTAAATTCTTTACCTCTTTCTATTATTCGAGAAAGAAGACCAGAAGATTTTTCCATTCCTACCTTCTGCAAAAGTTCTTTTAGACTTTTCAAAGATTCAAGATGAGATTCGCCTCTCATATTTATAAGTGGAAAAACCTGTTGTGAAAGTGCATAATCAAGAGCGATATAATCATTGGTATCATCACCAATCAGGCCCGTTGCCACTCTCAAATAATTAGTTACTGAAATTCTTTTTCTTGGACTAATAATTAATCCACTATGATTAGATTCTAATATCTTTATTACTTCATCTAATTTATTGGTTAAGGTCTTATTTTCAGTCGCCCATTTATTAGTGTCTTTAAATAAAGAATTTACACTGTTAAAATCAAAAATTTCGCTATATACTTGATTAATTATTGATTGTTTATTTTCGATATTTAATTTGTCTGGTTTGTCAATTTGTATGATCGAAGCCCTATCTAATAGTCTGTTCGACAACATCTCTGTAGTATGGTCATGGTTAATCGTTGCCAAAAACCTAAAACCATTCCCAAATTCAATTGTTTCTTTCTCAGAAATTTGTATTTTTCGATCATATTCAAAATCAGATGTTTTAATAAAATCAGACCAGTAATGTTCCATTGGACTCAAATTGGCTTCGTCAAGAAGAACAATAAAAGGAGCATTTTTATACTTAGAGGATGCTTTTAACGCAGTTCTTAATTTGGTTTTAGATTCTTGAAAATCTTTGATTAACGGATTATAAAAACCAATCAAATCTTTTGAAGAATTCCATCCCTTTGAACAAGGAATTTCCAAATAACCAAACTGCTCGGAAAGTCCTAAAGATTTTGAAAACTTATCAGCCAGAGAAGTTTTACCTACCCCGGGAGCACCAGCTAGAATCGTTAAAAAAGACTGATTTACAGTAATTGTAATATTTGCTACTTCATTAAATGATAAATCTCTTCCTTGGCTTTTCAGTCGATCTCTAATTTCCTGAACATATTCTCTTGCTGAAATTTTTGGAACTTCAGTTATAACTGGCACAAAATTATTAATGTCTTTCTCCGGATTTTGAGAAATATCAACGGTTATACCATTTAATATATCTGTATAGTATTTGGCTTCTGCAAGTTTTGTTGTGTGTTCAGAAGCGGACCTTTCAAAACCTTTAATTATATCTTGTACAGACGCTTTAATTTCAGTTTCGCTCTTTCTTAATTTGGTAATATCCTCCTCTAATAATTCTTTTCTTGCTAATAGGCGATTATTGTCTTCTTTTGTTTTAAGGTTCTCTTCTAATTTTTTAAGGTCTTTGATAGCCTCTTTTACAGAAGGATATTCCTCGTAATCAAGCTGATTAGATTCCGTATGAGCGATAGGCTGCTCAAATTTATAATTATTATAATTATCAATTTGACTTGTTAATTCAATAATTTTATCGTCTTTATCCTTTAATCTAGTTTGTAAATCCTCTTTCTCCTTTTTAAGTCCAGAATCATCAATCGATAGTAAGCCTTTCTCGGATAGTATCTTTTTAATATCTGTTATCTTATCTTCATCTACTTCGTTTTGCAAAAATTCTTTAAATCGTTGCCATTTCTGTCTATCAGTATTATTCCCAATTATTAGAGCGCTGGTATCAATAAAATTTATAGTTTTCTTGAGTTCTGGATTTTGTTTCACAATTTTATCTTTCCCCCAATCAAATAATTTTGAGTCATCACAAAATATAATTAATTCGCCAATATTCTTCTTCACTATATAATTAAAATCTATCAAGTATGAATTTTTTTTTTCGTCTGTGATTAAGAAATTACTGATATCATCTTTGTTTATTTTGAAAATAAACTCCCCATCGTATTCGGAATAAACCTCTAAAAAATCTGCATATTCTTCAGAATCTTCAAACTCATCTACATAACTACTAAAGTTGAATGCGCTTAGTTCAAGGTGATTTCTTTTGAAAGGACCAAATAAATAGTTATTCTTTTCAAGAAAAAATACTTTACTCTCTATATTGCTGAAATCCGTTAGTTTTTGAGTTTTCAGTGAAAAAATATTCGAATAAATTGATATAATGTAAGAAGGGAGTACTTTTTTGACTTTATTGTCGTAAATGATAAATTTACAAGGATTCTGAGCACTTGGATTTTCGTTATAAGTTGTTAATTGCTCATCATATTTATAGTTACTAGTTAAGTCCTCTTTTTCTACATAATAAAAATTATTTAATTCAAAATTATCTATCCCTTTGGGCATATAAATTTCACCATCATTTGGAAAATCCTTTGAATTTGCACAGACGATGTTCTTATCTTTTTCCTCAAAAAGTGGCATGAAAAAACCAATAAGATTTCTTACTCTTCCTTTTTTAATGATTATTCTTTCCATATTTGATTTATAGTTAAAAATGCAATTGTCTAAAGTTAAATACTTTACCGTTCATTAGATTGGGAGGCGAATAAACGAGTAATGATTTGTCAATCGATATATTATTCACACTGTTGTTTCTTCGTATGTTGCCTAACGTTTTGCTAATTTGTACTGAAATGGCATTACTTGCAAAACCATTTTCAGCCCGAAATAAATTAATTAAAAAAGCACAAAATTTACTTGAAGTATTTCTTTTATATCTGACTTTGTCAAATATGAACCAACACAGTTGTTACTGTCGTTAAGGTCAAAAATTCCTACTGGTCGTCCTAATATTGCCATTGTCTTTGTCGTCTTTTAAAATGCCCTATAACGTTTTGCAGCTTGGCGAAGTTGCGATTTCGGAGCACTTTAATGTCAACCCATGTACAAAGCTTCATTTCTTCACTTAACCGTCAATTTCTTATATGTAGCGTGGAATCTTTGCTTCTCTCATTCTACTATTCAGAATCTTTTTATTTGTCGTAATTTTCAACAATTTTCACTAGTGTTTCAGAGTAATTAAATATATCGTCCAAGGAATTAATTTCATTTTTAACTTCTTTCTTTTGGTCGTCGAGTGTCACAAAGAACTTTTTGCTCCCATTGAAATAAAGCCTACAGATTGTTTTGCGATTATTGTCGTCAAGAAGTATTGCGAAATATGAAAGTGCATCTCGATGAGTTATTCTTGTTGAACTTATTTTTTGCCGGAGAATGGTTTTTACAATCATAAAACCTTCTATTTCTTCATCTGTAGTAATAACTTTTGCTTCATCAACTTTTATTTGCTCTGTTAATTGACCTGTATCTTGTTTCTTGGTTTCTTCATCTTCCTTGATTAATGCAGTTTTAAGTCTTTCCGTGATTAGATCACTTATATGTTGTTGAATGGATTTCTTTGTCAAATTGGTGAACTGTTCCAAAATCTTTGCAGTTATTACACTAGGATAAACTTGTTTAGCAAAATGTTTAACAAAATCAGGCGTTGGACTGATCAATTCTTGATGTATAATTTGCTTTAACTCATTCATATATTTTAATTCACTTGCAGTATTTGTAATACTTTCAGCGTCAAAAACTGATTTGTGAAATTTCCTCAGCTCTTCAATTTGATTGTCTTTAATCTCGTTTATGTTAAATTCTAAAAAGGGTTTCTCATCCATTTTGTTTGCAGCCACCAAGTCAGAATAAAAGCGATAAACAATTCCATTAGTTAAAAGTCCAAATTTTGCTTTAGAAACATGAAAATAACGTAAAAGTTGCCCATCGTGGATATTAAGGTTTTGAGCCCAATGTTTACATTCAATAAGAATTGTCGGTGTACCATCTTTGAATATTGCATAATCTATTTTTTCGCCTTTTTTAAGTCCGATGTCTGAAATAAATTCAGGAACAACTTCTGTAGGATTAAAAACATCATATCCCAATACTTGAATAAACGGCATTATAAAAGCATTTTTTGTAGCTTCTTCCGTCATAATTTGATCTTTGAGTTTTATTACTCTATCGCCGAGATGTTTTATTTGGTCTTTAAAATCCATGGTCATATTATATTTTGTTTTTAGTTAAAGTAAAATTTATTTAATGTTTGAATTGGTACTGCTTTATACTTGAATTTAGCGTCAATAACTTTTTCATATGCCATCTTAAAAGAAAGATATAATGCGTTTTTATACTGCTTGACAAATAATTAAATAATAGCTAAAAACCATGAAGCATAAAAACCCCTCGGTTGAAAACCTGTAATAATCCTATACTATTTTTTGAAATCATCACCCACCAAAAACAGGGCAGCCCAGATCGGACATTGTGCGCTATTAATGGTTAGATGTTATAATTTTGATAAAAGTAGAGAGAAAAGTTAAGAGAGAAAAGAGAAAATATAAAATACTGACATTTTTGTCACAAAAATAATTTCAACAAACAAGGCAATTAAGTAAAATGTCGCTTTCTCTCAAATACTAATCAAAAACTGGTAAAGGCGAACAATTATAATCTCAAATCCAAAACTTTTATTTTTTACTATATTTTACTCATCGATTCCATTCACCATTAACCCTTTTTACCTTCAACAATTCGCTTCATCTCCTTATCAAAATCGGAAACATAAGTTTGGTCTTGAATCACACGGAATTTATCGTACTCACTTTCTGCTTTTAATTTAGCTTCCAACATTGATATTTTTCCATTGTCTTTTAAAATTGGATAATCTGCCAATTCCAAAAATCGAATTAAAAAACTATCCCAATCTTTCATATTCATTACCTGCCTGTTTCTTGCTCGGTTTTCTGCTAAGTCTAAATAGGAAGTAACCATCCTTTCTAAAGCCATTAAATTTTCTGCATTCAAATTATTTTGGCAATAGTTACATCACTTTTAAAAATCTTTCCCTCGGGCGCTTGTTACCAAGTTTTTAAATCCATATATATATATTGGTCGCATCTGCTTCTATGTAAATTATAGTATTTCGATTGATAGTTCTTGCCATCATCGGCAGTGTGTCGGAAATTCCGACATACTGAAGCTTCATTTAATAACGCTATTTATTCTTTTTTAGAACTTATAAATGAGCTTGCGCTTAATCCGACTAAAGATTTGAACGCAGCCTGATAAATTATGAGGAATGAAGTAAAAATCTTCCGTGACCTTCGTGTTAAAATTGTATTTGTTGACAAATTATTTTTTCAACACAAAGGTCACTAAGCCCTCTCTTATCTCTTCCCGTTTTCTCTCTTCTCTTCCCGTTTTCTCTCTTCTCTCTTCCCATTTTCTCTCTCCTCCACTTTTACTCCTTCACTGGTACCCACAAAATCGCATCCGCCGGTACAAGTCCGTCAGCACCTTGAGTAGATAAAATCACCTTGGGATTCGTCTTGGTGGTGAAATCGTAAGACCCTAAGGAAATCCACTCGCCTTTCAATTGGCTTTTATTGGCATCCAATTTAATGCGTACTTGAGATTTTTTGGTGCCGCTGACGATTTCAAATTGAAATGTGCTGCTGTTTGTTTCCAAATTAGGTAAATAGAAATACAAACCATACTTACCAGTCAATGGACTTAGGGTATTGAAGCTAAGGCTTGCACTTTTGTCTTTCAGGGGATCTGCCGATAGCAAGGATGATCCGTAACAGCCTTTTTTGTTTTTTTCTAGTTTCCAATCGCCCACTTTTTCAATTTGAGCAAGCTGCGCATCATCTATCAATACCTCTGGTTTACTTCCATCCAACAAGGGATTAGCGTTTATGATTTTTTGCACTTCACTTATCTTAATGGCTTGTATTGCTACCTGTTGATCAATCGCCTGGGTAGCTGCAATGGCCGCGGTTTGACCCAAAACCATGAATACTGGCTCCATTCGAATGGATCCGTAAGCGATGTGACTGGCGGATAAACAAACAGGGACAAGCAAATTGGTACATTCCGTGCGCTTGGGAACCAAAGCTCCATAACCGATTGGATAAGGACCAAAACCTCCCACTTGTACATCTCCCTCATTTTTTACCATGTCGACTCCATTCACATTCACAACAAGGCGCTGGCAATTGTGTGAGTCCATGGTGTACGCCGCCATACCAATGGGATTTTTGGCCAATATGGTCCCTTCACAGTGTCCTTGTATCATCACTTCTTCACCAATCATTCGGCGCGCTTCTCTTACATACATTTGTGGCGACCAATTTCCATACTCCTTGTATTCATCTTTGGGATATCCGTAAGTGAGCATCTCTTTTCGTAAATGCTCAGGAACCCTAGGGTCATGTCCCAAAAAGTACAAGAACGATTGATTGTATTGCTTGTGCTTCAAAAATAGCTCTTGTCTTTTCTCCATGCTTGCCTCCGCATAATCGTCGCTTTCGCCAATCATGTCCGTAGAGAAAGGACCTGAATTATTGATGTCTGTTTTTCGGTGAGGCATGGCTTGCAAATGCATCAATAACCAATTTAATTCATGCGGTTTTTTGGCTTCAATGTACCTCAATAACAATTCAAATCGGGTAGAGTCATAACCGATAGGTCGAGTAATGGGGATTTGATTTTCAACGCTGTCCGTTAAACAAATTCGAAAATTGTAAGCCTGAATGTGTTTGTCACCAGCCCCCTTGGCGGCCATGGGTTTTGAACTTATGCCCCACAATAATCCGCTAGATGGATTCCCTTTGATTTTGTAAGGATCAATGTTATCTGGAAACTGGTGCTTATCCAATAATTGAACGCCATTCCAAGTCTCTCCGTACATTTCGTTCGACTCCCTTCCTACCGTGTAGCTAACTTTGGCCATGGCCATTAAATCGCCTTCATAACTGCAGTCAATGAATTGTTTGGCTTTGACCACTTTTATCCCGGTGCTAGTTTGGATTTCCAAGTATTGAATTTGAGTTCCTTTTTTGACTACTTTTTTTAAAATGGACTGGTACCAA
Organism: Spirosomataceae bacterium; assembly: GCA_044372695.1. Lineage (GTDB taxonomy): Bacteria > Bacteroidota > Bacteroidia > Cytophagales > Spirosomataceae > Aquirufa. The sequence goes on along the minus strand of JBILRJ010000059.1, from coordinate 7 downwards.
ATCGGCA